>JBKPEX010000254.1:0-8422 GCA_046728625.1 Thermoproteota archaeon | reverse complement strand
ATACAATACTATTACTACCGTTTTGCCCCCAGTCAAAAGGTATATGATAAAAGACGCTGTAAATGACGGTAGACTTGCAAGACCAGTAATTATTCCATTGAAAGTCAGTTTAACAGAAAAGGAACAAGAGACCTATAATAGTTGCTCTACTAAAATTAAAAACATTTCCAATCGTTTCAAGAGATATGATGCGAAATCGATGTCCTTGTTATTATCTAAAGGTGGATTTGTTGCAGGACAGGCAAAGGTATGGTTTTTAAATGTCAGAAAAAGAAAGGTTTTGTTAAGTTGCGCAGAAAATAAACTGTTAAAGACAATAGAACTAATAATAAAAAAACATCCATATGAAAGAGTTATGGTGTTTAGCGAAACACTCGACTCTGTTAACAAATTAAGATTAAAACTAGAAGAAGAAGGAATAAAATCTATGTTGATAGATAGCAATACCGATTCTATAGCTAGGCAAAAGATTTTATCGTTATGGGGTAGAGATTTTTATCCCTTGCTGTCTGTACATACACTAGAAATAGGTTACGACGTTCCAGAAGCAGGAATAGAAATAATATTAGCAAGCACTTCAAATATGAACCAAGTAATTCAGAGAATAGGGAGAGTAATAAGAAAGCAAGAACAAAAGTTTTTAGCTTTAATATATGTTGTATACGTTTCAAATACTAAAGATAATAATATATTGGAAGTAGTAAGTAGAGCAATAAAAAGTACAGGTGAAAACGGAACAAATAACGCTGTGATGAAAGAAGATGAGGAAGGAAATGAAGAAGCAACTGTAATAACAGAAAATATGCTCCGGCGAATAGAACAAGCTTCCAAGATGATACACTTAAATTTACAAGAACCTGTGATTCTCGAAAAAGATCACGATCATAAATTGTTTCTGGTTAGAAGTGAAAAGGAAAAAAACAAATTCTATGATGTAGACACGCAGATGAAAGTATGTTCATGCCCTGACTATAATTTTAGATATTCAAAATGCAAACATATACTTGCTGCTGAATTCAGAGCGTCGTCTTCATCATCATCCCGTTAGTTTAAACAATACAGATAATTATCAACGTAATTCACTAGAAACTGTGATTATCATCAACTCTGGTAAGCGCTCATCATAAAGTTCGCGTAGCCTTAGTACTTACTTTGATATTGTATATGTTCTTATAAAGACCGTATATTTACACTTACCTTATATCATAATGTATGCACTGTAGCCTTTGCAATACTTCTTGTCATACACCATCTGCATAATTGGTGAACTGGAATTTTATGGCATTGTGATGATCTGTATCTACACCAAATATATATTGTCATAGTAAGACAGACAGACTTGGATAGAATAGCAAATGCAAAAGCAATTTTTTACGTTCCAGTTCGACTCTAAGACGTCTAATAAAGCCGCCATTGTAAATAACAGCCAATATCATCATAATCTAGCTGTTTGTAGGTGTATGTTATCATTAAAATTATTTCACTTTACATGATTTGCGAAACATAATTATGCAGAAAAATGATAAAAGAAAAAGATTTCCAATGCTAGTCTGTTCTCTATTCTCTTCTTACTAGTACATAGTGTGGTATGTTAGAGATTGTTGCTGGATATGATGTTTGAAAATCCCATCCCTGTGCTAACATCTTTCTTGCGTCCTCTACATCTGCTACTGTAGCTATATCTACAACTCTTCTTCTCCTAAATATTGGTCTAGTACTATTATTATTGCTGTTGTTATTATTGGTCTTGATATAATATCCATTGTGGTATACTTGTTTTTGTTGTTGCTGGTGCGATGACTCTTCTCCTCCGGATTGTAAGTATTTGTGTTTGTGTTCTACACCATTTTCATTTATGAGTTTCCATATATTTTTGCCTGTTACAACATCTTCTCCAACCTTCTGGAATCCTATTAACTGGTTTGGAAATCCAGCGGCCTTGCATTTAAAACATTCTTGCATCTTCTTTTGTTGTTGTTGCGGTTTGGATGCTTCCGCTTCTGATATAATTGCTGACATTCAAGATGTATTTTACAAAATTCATTATTAATTTGCGACGTACTCTACTGGGAGGGGGGCTAGAGCATGTCTGTTTTCCATTATTAATTGATTGCCGCGCCTTCAGGGTGAATTGCGATATACCTAACTCCATTCTGACCTAAATCAAGCACTCATGAAATTATCGTATTAATGTTATGCTAGAATAAATAGTTGCAATAATATGAAGTGCAAATTCAGATTATTAGTATTGAAGTATTATATAGGATATTCATAATGTATGAGCAATGAGTAATTCAGTATTAGCAGCAATAGTAATAGGGTTGACCGTCGCAATCATGGTCTCATCTGCGGTTTCCATAGGTTCAGCCTTTGCACAGAGCTCTGCAAACAACACAGGTAATAATACAGGCGGCCTAGCCGCTAGTCCAAAAAATCTTACTACTACAGGGGTTCTAAATCCAACAACAAATGCAAGCATGTCACCAGGATCTGTCGCTGGAACTAATATGACTAATCAGTCTGCGATAGGCAATACAACTGCTGCAAAATGAGTACGTAATAACTAACAAACGGTAGTTACTTGAGTCTCTTTTTTTTATTGGATAATGACAGGATACCTAAGTCAAGCTTTTGAATATCGAGGCCACTATGCATATAAAGTCCAGCTGAATTGGCCACAAATCCTCCAACTGTCAAGATTATAGCATAAATTCCAAGGTTGTCTGTCTAGATAACATAGCGGGCTGAGAAAGCAATACCAATAACCTATAATCTAACTGGCTATTGACAAAGAACTATCTACAAGACGACATTTTTGGAGATCTTAACTCACTCTATTCTATAACTGCCTCAGATACTAAGAAGTAAAAAAAATGTAATACTTGAAGAAAAATGGGGAAGTGATCATCCCGATAACTTAAGAAAACACGTCTTAAAGAAGACAGAATAAGGGGTTTATATGTGAAGAGTGAATCCAACTGTTTATATTGCCAGTAGATATACTGTTACCGAGATAAAGAGAATCATTCATGGAAAATCAAAAGCATAGGCCGTTAGGCATAACAATAATAGCAATACTGGCCATAATTGCAGGAATTTCATCTATCGCAGTTGGAGTACCCCTTTTGGCGGTTCTAATTGGTATAGGCTTCATAATACTAGGTATCGTATATCTTGTTGTGGCTTATGGCCTATGGAAAGGTAAGAAATGGGCATGGACTATAACTTTGATAGTGTCCGTAATAAGCATAATAATCGGTATCGCTTCCCTCGCTACTGGTAATGTCGGAGCAATAATTCAGATAATTATAAGTGCTGTAATTATCTATTATTTGTATAGACCAAATGTCAAAGCTTACTTCGGTAAATAACAGAAGTAAAGAAACTCAAAATAATGCTCATACTGGTAATCGTAGAACTGACAGCAGCAAAAACGGAAGCAGTCTGTTTTAATTTGTAATAACAATAGAGTATGCTAAATACTATGTAAGGGCTGGAGTATCTGTATTTGCTGATTTAGGTTCCTTCTTTTATCCTATTAGCAGGACGGAAGACGATGTAGTTGAATATGAGTTGTCATTACCCTGAGAACTTAAAGGTATGAATTTGAAAGCTTTTTGTATATATCACGAAGATGATTTCAATAAGGCTTACTGAGCATGTAGATTTTTTTCAACTATAGAATATAGTATACACCCATCCTAACATTTACATTTTGCATTGTAATGAGAAGGGTATTGGCTAATACTGCAGAGAAAAATAATAATATTCAGAAGAAGAAGAATAATAATAACGAGAACAAAAAGGTCGCTATCGTTACTGGCTCAAGCGAGGGGATTGGAAGATCTATAGCAATAGCCCTCGCAAACTCAGGAGAGTATTCTGGAATAGTTACTAACTCAAGAAAAGGAGAAGAAGCCCAGCAGGTAGCTGATGAAATAACAACATTGGGTTGCGATTCGGTTGCAATTGAAGCGGATGTCTCCAAGGAAAGTGATTGTATTAAATTAATTGAGGGCACAATAAGACACTATGGTAGGATAGATGTACTGGTAAATAATGCTGGAATTCAAAAGGATGTACCTTTTGAGGAAACGAGTATAGAGGAATGGTATAAGATAATAGGAGTTGACCTTACCGGACCGTTTGTATGCAGCAGAGAGGCAGTTAAGCATATGGAAAAACAACGTAACCCCCAAGGAGGATGTATCATAAATATATCATCGGTTCATCAAATAATACCCAAACCTCACTATATACCATATGCTACCTCGAAAGCAGGTATTGAGATGATGACAAAGACGATGGCATTAGAATTGGCTAAAGATAATATTAGGGCTAACGTGGTAGCCCCAGGAGCCATCGAAACTGAGATGAATCGCGAGCTAAAAAATAACAAAGACCTGCGTGAGAAGGTATTAAAACAAATTCCAATTCAAAGAATCGGTAATCCCGAAGAGGTAGCCAACGTTGTAGAATTCTTAGCATCAAATAAGGCAAGCTATGTTACTGGAACAACGTTTTACGTTGATGGAGGAATGACCCTATATCCTAGTTTTGGTAGATAAGAAGTAGTGCCCTGCGTGCATTGTAAATTTATTTTACTGATAGATTTCTAACCTGCCTTTACTAGAGACCTTTTTTCTAGGTCGCTAACAATATGATCAATTACATTAAGCAAGCCGGGATTGTTATTACTGACCCAAAATGACCGGAGCTTATCGAGCCCAAGATGGTATATGTATTTCGATTGTTGTTTGCGTGTACCTGGGTCAACTACTAATGATTTCAATTTTACAACTTATCTTCAGATCTGCAAAATCCAAATACACTCATCATTCTTGGTCTAATATCTGAGTAAATTTATAAACTTTAGAATTGTGATCAGACGTATGCCAGTAAAAGAAGAAAATGATGATAGACTGCAGATCTACGGTGACTGGTTTCTCAGTGAACTATGTCGTAGGGCGAAGGGCAGTGTTGACTCGCATTTTGATAGAACAGAGATTTTTGATGCTTTGCACAAGGAAGCATTTAAGGACGAAACAAAAAGCCAAGCTATAGATGAAATTGTACATCATCTCTCAAAACAAGGTTGGATAACAATCTTTGAAGGCAGTGATGACGTAAGGTTAACTGATGCTGGCTTGGCAAGATGTTAAGAAAAGAATGGTTAAATGGTCAACTTGACTATTCGTCCCACAACATATTATAACAAATAAAGGACCAATATAAGATAGATTAGATCCAAACTTCTAACTAAAGTATACTGCCATTCTAGGATTCAACAGATGAGTTCTCGTGAACTCGCTTCAGCCGATCGTATTTCATTTGTTTACCCTTTGATCTCTTACTCTTATTTAAGAGAAATTGCCATTCAAAATAACTAATGCGATATACGTCTAATAAGGCGGACGACGATATTTAACAATGCAAATACTAAATAGGTATAATGCAGAATATTGATTGATAATATTGAACTCTTCATCAGATAGCTCAAAGCGTGGAGATCCACAGCAAATACCTAAAGAAGATGTGTCAGGGGCAACAGAAAAGGTGATAAGCGAACAAGGAGGTATAGAAGGTCAGAGAAAGGAAGTAAATGTAGAGAGCTATTCCAAGACTGCATCTTTAGGTCAGATTTTAAAAGACCTTGATTTCCCAGCAAACAAAGACAAAATAATCCAATTTGTTAAGCAAAGGAATGCTAGTGATAGTATTTTGTCGTCTCTTGAAAAAATAGAAGATAAGCAATATCAAAATGTTGCAGATGTGGCTAAAGCGGCTGGCTTAGTTTACTAAAAGAATTAGATCCTTACTGTTATATCATCGTGTTCCAAAACCACCGTATTGCCCTCTTTCATCTGACGGTCTAATCTTCCTAAAGTTAAAGTATAAAGCTATGTCATAAGCAATTTTTAACATTCCGCCCAATACAAAAGGTGCTGACAAAAAGTATAGACTCTGCAGTATATATCCTGTCAAAGAAGGGGATACAGCCTGTGCAATATTTCTTGAAATATTGGTAATTCCTGCAGCTGCGCTTCTTTCATGATCACTAACTACTGCGACTATGTACGATTGTCTAGTAGGTACGTCCATTTGTGATAGAGTCATCCTTGCTAAGTATAATGCAATAGCTAATGGAAGCGTAGGAGCAAACGCTACAAGTACAAGCAGGATGTTTGATGGCAGATGTGTGAAGACCATGGTGTTAATTAAACCAATTTTGTCTGCAATCTTTGCAGATACAAGAAACGACAGTGCAGTGAGAACGCCAGCAATTGAAAAAATGTATGACAGGGTTGTTAATTGTATTCCTTCGAACTTCGTATAAAACCAGAAAGATACTATACTCTGAATAACAAATCCACCAGCAAAGGAATCTATAGCAAAAAGGCCAGATATCTTAGTAACGATTTCTTTTGAATTTGGCGACAAAGTATGTTTCAGAGGTTTTGGGATGTTCTGGTCAACATTGCCATTATTGTCTTTAGCATATGCATCAGCTTCTACCTTCTTTGAAAGTAAATAGTATACTCCAGTTATCACCAGTCCAATTAGGCTATAAAGTAGAAAAAGCGGTTTGATAGATTCAATTTGATTGAATCCATACTGCTGTGCAAAAATCTGGGGTAAACCGGAAAGAAGAATACCTGCAGACATTGCAAAAGTTCCAACCATATTATAAAGAGCATAAAGCATGTTCCTTTTCTTATGATCATTGATTGTTTGTGGTAATGTCGCCTGTTCTATTGAAAGAAAAGCGCCAGTTTCAGTTCCAGTTACATTAACTGTTCCAATCAAGGCAGATAGAATTAATGTTACATAATTACTAGTTATGAAAAAAATTGCTCCAGACAAAGACATTAAAGTTGAGTACATGATTAGAACCTTTCTTCTGCCGATTCTGTCGGCATAAAAGCTGGCTATTAGGGTTAATATTATACTGTTTACCAAACTAGCGGTAAGTATAAGACCTATGTAGAAGTCGCTGAATCCAATTAGCTTTAGATAAATTGCAAGAATTATACTGAGAAAACCGTATGCAAATGTTCTTATTGTTCTAGCAGCTAAAAGTAGTTTACCATCCCTAGATAGCCAGCTTAATAATACAATCACCTTGGAATCAATCTAACTACTTCTATATTTCAAATTTATGATCATCTCTTGAATAGAATAACTTGAAAGATGTTAGTTTAACTGAAGTCATTGTTGCAGATTATCAGCAGAAGTGAAGATGGCATTAGTACACCAATTTCTATTATGGGTTTCAAGGAGCGAACCTATTGATTATAAATTCCTATTGTTTTCTATTTTTTTCTGAATAGCCGTTTGTATTTTTGCTGCTACTTGTTTTGATTTATTTTTTATTAGTTCTGGATCTTTACTTCCTATTTCTTCGGATATAAGATCATATTGCCATTTGTTATCTGCTTTTTTAATTTTACTTTCTGTTGCATTTGCTTTGTAAATTTTTCTTATGGCAATGTGTGAGAAGTCCTCCTTACCTATCGCACCATGAAAGTGTATTTTGTTAGCCTGTATTAAAACCGTATCTCCTTCATTTTCAAGTATTGTTATGTCATTGTCATCAATTTCACACTCAGTGACTGTGCTTCCTTTAATTGAGCCTACAACTCCCTTTCCTTTTGTAGCTATTAATATTTGATCTGATTCATGAAGATGTAACGTAGTGAGAGCACCTTTATTAAACGTCACATGATACATCTCTTGTTCAGCAGAATTCGATTCACCCAAAATTTCTCTTATCAGTACATTTCCTGTAAAATAATCATCATTTACCTTCTTCTCTTTAGCAGTATAGATATTTTCTTTTATCATGCATTTCATAAGTCTTACAAAATATTAAGTATTATATTAAATGTAGGCAATCTGTTTGCCTATAATGATCTCTACAATTAATCTATCTTAATCTCCAGCAGATGGTTTATTCGAAATATTATGTGAACTATGATCAGTCTTGCTTTTTCACTCTTTTTGTCATAAGAATTAGCCCATCCACATCGTTAGGATTTAGATAAATTTCTCCTTTGAGTGCTTCTTTAATACCTACTATTGGCTCTCTGCATTCAGGACAAATTTGGTAGAAAATAAACATATTATTATTTTTTGCGTTTTTACCAATAGGGGCACTATTCATATGCGGATGAACGACGCCATCACAAGTAGGACACTTCATTGAAATTGTAATTTCCACTTATACTTATAAGTTCTTTCAATCTTGTCAATTTATTGATTTAAATTGCATATTATATTGCTTTTTCTCTTGTATTGACTTAATTACACAGATCACAATAGCCGTCGTCCAAAGCATTGCAATGCAATATTGACACATTTTAGGAGTAATACTGCATACAAGAGATTGAAATAACACAGACAAAAAGCCGATCATACATAA
>JBKPEX010000318.1:0-2774 GCA_046728625.1 Thermoproteota archaeon | reverse complement strand
TTCCTACAACATGGTTGTTTGTTATTATATGACCATCCTTATCATAAATAAATCCTGATCCTAATGCAGTATTATTATTCAATTGAGGACTTACAGGATTCGGAATCTTTCTTGTAATTTGAACTATTGAGTTTTCGACTTGTTTGAAGACGACATTGACGCAATGCCCTTCGCCTCTGGGATCAGTACAAGAAATTTGCCCAGATAACGACGTTCCCAGAATAGGCGAACCACCCGTGAATGTCAATAGAAGAACGGAAGTCATAATTACTATTGAGATGTCTATTCTTAGAATTTTCATAGAGTAGATCTATTAAATATTAGTCATTATTCAGCCTTTCGTTCGTGGTGCATTCTACGATCATCACTACATCTATTATGAAGAACTATATCCGATTGTATTCTACACTCAAAGGAAGATGCAACAATATTATAATAGAGCTAATTATCGTTACATCGTAAATAGTCCGTTATAAGCACTCAGAAATATAGAGTGGTGGTATAGCTAGCCTTTACGACAATGGCTGTACGCGTCTTGTTTGCAGAGAACCTCAACCAGTGTCGCATTAAACTGATTTGAATTTTGAATCCATTTACAATAGACATCCGATCATTTGCATTCAGTCTCGGTGCTCACTTACAATTGCGTGTAAATATAAGGAGTATCGATCATCTGATCGTTCGTCCAATGCGTTGGTAACGTGGTACAACCAAGGATTTCGAGATCGAATCTTTCGATAATTTCACCCCATCCCCATTTTGTCTTGTCACGCGAGTATTCTTTCATTAGATGACTCCCCATAAAATTAAATCCTGCTTTATCGATAATATGATCAATTTCTTTGATTTTTTTTATAGTATCGATCGCCAACATTTCGCCCATCTCGGGTAAACCTGAAATAAAAAACATAGGCTTTTTCAGTTTAAGAGAATTATAATCAATGGAAATGGCGTCTTGATTCATTTTTTGATACGCAACCTTTGTGGAATTATATATATGTTCTTGTAAAACTCCTAGGGCCGAATCTATTTCAATGCCTATTGATTTTAGATTTAATAATACTGCACAATATGCAATTCTTCCGTCACCAGAACCTATATCTACAACCTCCTTGAAACCTAGCATCTTTGCTCCTAACGCTAATACGTAGGCTGATAGTATCCACGTTGGATAAAATGGCTGGTAATTAGTATCATATTTTTTGCCGCTTAACATATACTCGTTGATATCTCCCTCATATGATATACAATCCAAATTAAAGAGGCTGATTGTATATGATTTGAAATATATTGGATTACAGTTTGCAAACTCATTTAATTTCTTTAAATTCTTGGGTGATATGGGAATATTATCAGAAGAATTGACCGGAATAAACTCTCGTATGATGCTAGCGGAAGGATATTTTTCTATATATTTCTTTTTGAGCTGAACGACATAATCTGAGATAAAGTTGTCTAAATATTGTATCTCTTTTTTCAACGATTAGTCTTTAATTACGCCTTATTTTAGTAAACTGATTCAGCGCTAGGACGCAACCCTCTCTTAAAAGATCTATTGCCACATAACTTGCAGATATAAAGTCTCCTATGTCTATACGTGTATATAACTTCATCAGACTGGCTAATTTCATGTAGTGTTTTCTCCATGCATCTGTCACAAAAACGAGTTTCAGTATACAATCTATTGAATCATATTATTGATATAGCGACTTGTTTTTATATAGTTTTATGCAAACAACTATTTTCTTGGTATGTAACGTATTATGCAAATTATGTAATTTTACCAAATGTTACTCTATTTCAAACGCTGATTTGGCTCGATTACAAGCCCTCGCAATAATGGATTACCTTCTTAATTTATTGGCCAGCAGCTTCGGAACCTCCGTAGGACTCTTTGCTACTGGTACTCCTGCATCAGAATAACTTGCGAATTTTGACTCAGCGGAGCCATAGAGTCCATACACTATTGCGCCAGCATGTCCCATTCTTTTTTCCTTTGGGGCAGATCTTCCGGCAATATAAGCAATTACAGGTTTGGCAAATTTTATTTTTAGTAAATACTCTGCGAGCATTTCTTCGGCGTCACCACCGATTTCTCCAACTACTACCACCGATTCTATCTCATCTACATCTTGAATCATAGCAAATGCTTCGATAAGATTTGTACCGTTGATAGGGTCGCCACCTATACCGAGGCAGAGTCTCTGTCCAAAACCGGATCTTGTCAGATTGAAGGAGACTTCGTACATTAGAGTGCCGCTCCTGGAAAAGACTACTGTCTCACCGGACTTGAAAGGTTGGGCGGGCATAATCCCCACTTTAATAATTTCAGGTACAATTAGACCTGGGGTATTAGGTCCAATCATAATGGCTTGTTTCGCTTTCGCGTAATTAAGTACATGTATGGCATCTTTGATCGGTACATGTTCAGGGATTGCAACTAAGAGTTTTATCCCACTGTCGATAGCGTCTATTGCAGCTTTTAGGAAGAAGGGGGCCGGTACAAAGATTCCAGAAACTTTTGAACCAGTTGAGCGTACTGCCTCTTGCATCGTATTAAAGATCGGAATTCCTTCAAAAAGCTGTCCTCCTTTACCGGGAGTAACTCCTGCTGCTATATTTGTACCGTAGGATTTCATTAGCCTAGTATGGGTAGACCCATAACTGCCCGTCATACCTTGGATTATTACAGGTTTTTTCTTATAATCTGGTTCACTTCTCTGTCCGATTAATATATCAAAGATGTCAAAATTAAAAGTCAACCTACGCCTTAC
>JBKPEX010000265.1:0-4215 GCA_046728625.1 Thermoproteota archaeon | reverse complement strand
TACGGTACAGAAAACTATGGTATGGTGTATTCATATTATTCAAATGATCTATCAAACTACTATTCATTGGATTCAAGTACCTACTCGATAGATATTTAGTAATCTCTGATGCTACTGTTTGAGGTACATTTATTCCGAATTCTGATGATGATGACGATGACTTCATACCCAAAGTCCTGCGATCGTATAATCCAGTATCATTACCATCGTTGCTATTTTCATAGTTATCATCTATTAAAGTACAAAACATACTAGTAGGAGAGCATACCGCTCGTAGACTTGTACCTTTTTTACACCATCTTAGTATACCAAGATTAGAATCAACTGATCTCTCCCAAGAGGGATCGGATTCTACTATCCATCTAGGAACCGTTTCTGGGTTGTGCATCAGATATCCTTTTTATTCTGACCTTTAATTAATTTTTGGAATTTTTGGAATTTTTGATGATGATAGGAATTAGATCATCCAACCAGCTTATTAAGTAACCCCCATCCATCTAAGTCGACGAAAGTACCAAATCATCAACAATGCAGGGACTGTAGAAATTATAAGTATAATTATTAGGGTAGTATATGGACCGAGGAACGTCCAAGACCCCGTGACTATTCCTCCAGGCATATTTACATTCATCCCATAAAAAGCGCCTATTACTGTAGCGGGAATTGAAAGCGTGAAAAGTATTGTAAGAATAGAAAGAGTCTGATTAGTTTTTTCTGTATTGAGCATGAAATCTGTGTCCTTATAGATTTCTATCGTTTCGTGAGCGACATCTAACTCTTCTAATACTTTATCTATATGATCCTTTACATCATCATAATATTGTGTGAGGTCTTCTTCGGAAAAGCCTTGTATATTCTTGGTTATTTCTGTTACAATTCTTTTTAGAGGAACGACTATCCTTCTGAGCACAGTTATTTCTCTTCTTAGAAGCGAAATTTCTTTTACGATTGCTACCTTATCATCAAACACTGCGTCTTCTATGTCGTCTAGGTTGCCAATCACCTTCATCAATATGTGAAGAAGATCATCTACCAGGGTATCTATTATGCTATGGAGAAGATATCCTGATGATTTTCCCATTTGTGCAGCCCTATACTTTTCACTGTGTTTACAGAGTTCAAACATTTCTTCAAGTGGTTTAAGATCGCCTTGATGTATTGTAACTAGATAATTCATTCCTGCGAAGATAGACAGCTGGCTAAACCTTAGTGTTGTACTTTTTTCCTTATCTATACTAGGAAAATGTAGTACAGCAAAGATATGATCAGGATATTTATCCATTTTAGGAATCTGTCTTTTTGAAAGACAGTCTTCTAGATTTAGTTCATGAAAAAAATATTTCCGTCCAAGTATATCTATTTTGCTATGAGTAGGATTTTGTATGTCTATCCAAGTTAAACCATTGTTGGTTATTGTTTCAAAGTTTCCTTGGACATCTGCTGTTGTCACCATTTTATATTACATCTCTTATATTTCTTTTAAAAATATAGTTCTTTATAAGGTAAACATAGCTATCAATGCTATGAACTTCCTAAACTTCTATGATTGTTGTTGATCATAGCTCCTCGTTATTCCTTATTCAAGTAACTATACATTTTTTAAATGAAAGTTGGGCCGAATTATACATGAAAATCTAGTGTAGATTGCATATATATTGTTATATATACGTAGATCTCATTAAGAGGTGATTTATATAAATCATTTCTTATAATTCTAGTTTTATTATCATCTTGATAATTATGGTAAGAAATTAAATATTTCTTCTAAGGAATTTTGAGCGGTTCTCGTGAATCAGTGGAATTATCTTTTTCATAATGATATTATGGAAATCTTCTGTTCCTACATCAAATGTTAACAATACAACATACGCCAGATGATTGTTATTGTCGGTTATTGGAATTGTTGCTCGAATAAGCTTAGCGTAATGAGAGCAAGCATAATGAACAGTCCCCAATAGATATTCCCATCTTAGACGTGTATACTGGCGCGTCGCAGCGGTGATTGCATATTGTGCTGTTTCTTCGGCATTTAGCAATGGTTTAAGACCTTTACGTTCTGCTATAGACAGCAAAGAACCATGTTCATCAGCAATTCCAATAAATCGAATTGAAGAGTCTAGTCCAATCACTCTGTTGCATAAGTCTTTGAAAATTTGTTTCATTCATCTTCAAATGAAATTGGAAGTCATTTTTATACTTGATGAAGACAACCAATATAGACTTGCTCCAATAGCTTTGTCGTTAGCAATAGTTTATTTCTAAAATATGATGCCATATAAAGATATATATTGATAACTATAGATTTGCTAGCGGTTTCACTCTATCGATCTTATCGTGGTAATTATTGATAATCGAAGAAAAAACTCCTAAGAACGTGTATCTTTCTTTAACGGTAATCTAACCTTCTTATAGTGAATTATCTGATACAATGTCTCCTTTTTGCATATGTTCTATAGTGAGATGCAACTCCATATCCCCTAGACTAGAAAATAGTTTTCCACATATTTTGCATTGATTAGAACTAACAGTGTCTTTATGCATTTGGTTTCTCCACTGTCTTGATTATGACACTATCCTTGATAAGAATATCGTACATAATTATGGTTACAAAGCAACGTCGAAGGGTGAAGTGGTATATATACATATATCTATCTTATGTAGTGACCTACATAATTTATAGAATATAATGTATCATGAGTTCTTGCAAAAAAAAATATTTTTGTGGATAAGATCAGATCTAATAATAAATCACTTACCAATCGTTACGAGGTTATCTAGGACTACAACAACTCTCTTTTCCTTCGCATTTACAATTATGTGGCTCTTGTAAACAGCAAGCGCAGATAACTACACCACAACCTACACAAGTACTATTAGATACATTACAAGCCCAGTGTTTGCATGTTTTTATGCGCATTTTTAATAACTATGATAATAACAAGAATAATATTATTATTAACTATGACTGAATATGTGTGTGTTCTCGTAACACGCGTGAATTGTATATAAAGGCACTATGGTCAAGTAATAGGTGACAAACAGATATTGTTTTAACCGATTATGTACAGTTTTAGAAAACGCTATCTACGACATGTTAATGATATCAGTCTTTGGGCAGAAGTGTAATCATTGAAAGATCTATTTCATTATTTACCACTAGAATCCAAATACGATTAGTTTTTTTATCTTGATTTTAAATCATAATTTACCTTAAACATGGTTAATATGTCTTTGATATTTTCATCAGATGCAAACCTGCAGATAGTATGCCAATTTCCCTTTATCTTTGCATCTATTTTACACATGCTCTCCTGAGTGGATAATAATTCAACTTCGACATCATACTGATACCTCAGTTTTTCCTGTAACTTAACAACAATTTCAGCTGGAGCAAATATCAAAATTCTTTTCATTGGATATATAGTACTTTGGAGAATATAGCAATATTAATGCAACAATGAAAAGTATTCATAGATAGAATATTTTTGGAATTCCATATTTATTATGAAAGTAAAGTACAATTAGATATTTACTTATCAATAATTTCGTTGTTACGCTTTCAAAGGTATATCTATCGCAATACACTAAAGATGTGATATAAATAATCCTAATTGGATCTTTGGCTATAAAAGACGGAACTAGCTAAGTTTGAGCTTGATTTTAATTATTATCTTGGATAGGATATCATTGCTATAGCTCTAATAATTTTATTAGCTTATACCATAAACGAATATTCAACTATTATTTGTTGATCCTCTTCCCTTTCAACACACTTAAATTCTGCTATCTTAACTTTCCGTAGTCAGTACTTATTCTATGATTTCAAAAATGCGTGAGTTATTGACAATAATATACTGGTCTTGTAGAATCAAGTTATAATTTATATAAACCTAATATTATTGAGAATATAAACTTATTAACTTACATAAGCATGGATGATAATATTAATCCAATAATTGGGTTAGGAGACACAACCGGCTCTGTATCTGATGGCTTCAGGGATCTCTTACAAGTGTTTCTATTATTGGTGGGTTGATTATTCTACTTTATGCCACTGGCATAATGTGTCTAACTGATAGATGTCCCCCTAGTTCCTTACATCAGAGTAAATGAGATCCTCTTACGATTTTCCATCCTTTACAGTTATCAATGCAGCTACTCAACTAGACCTGCTTCGTTAGTAACATCTGATACATTCTCATATCGTCTATCTTC
>JBKPEX010000377.1:0-5977 GCA_046728625.1 Thermoproteota archaeon | reverse complement strand
GTACTGGAATCTCCATAGCCATGGGATACAATCCACCTTCTAAGCAATAGCATATTTCAACGAAATGAACTATATCATTTTCATCTATTGTTCCTTCTCTTAATGCAGTCTGCATACCTTCATAGAATACTTTACCACGAGCTAAAGAACCAGACTTTATAGAATCAGCTAATCTATCCTTTGCATCAGGATTTAGCTTACATTTAATGTAATATCGCATGTTAATTTGATAATAGATTTAATTATACAATTCGACATTTAAGCATTGATAGAGATACAGTGATGTATACTCATATTGGATATATTATGGAGTCATAACGCTTTGTATTTATAGATCATTATTTACTGTATCTCTATGGTAGATCTGGTGTATGGTCGTGGTGTAACGGATCTCATTAGTGAAATGCCATTATATGTTAGCATGTTCAAAAAATATCTTAGCATTAAGCTTTTCCATGCAAAGCCTGCAATGTATGGTTCTGTAGATGTAAACAATATATGCAATTTACATTGTACTCATTGCTATTGGTGGCTCAATAGAAAAGAAGGAGATAAGGACTTGACTGCAGAACAATGGAGAGAAATAATTAATCACAGTTTTAAAAAGCAACATATTTTTGTTGTAACTCTAGTTGGTGGAGAGCCAACAATGCGTCCAGATGTAATTCAGATTTTTTGTGAGGAAATGCCAAGGAGAGTTTGCGTTGTTACCAATGGGACGTATCCATTAAAGAGATTTGAGGATCTTTATTTTTACTGGATATCTCTGGATGGGACAGAGAAAACACATGATAGTATTCGAGGCGTTGGTTCATATGCTAAAACTAAGCAGAACGTTATGAATTATATTAAAGGTCCAGATCGTCACGGTAAACCAGCTTGGAAGGACATCTGGATTACAATGACTATTAATACAATAAATTATAATGTAATTGAAGAATTGGTAAACGAATGGAGAGGAAAAGTGAATAAAATTGGATTTCAGTTTCATACTCCGTTTGTAAAAGGAGATCCTTTGTGGATGCCATTTGGACAGGAGCGTAATAAGGTGGTTGATAAACTTATTAGCTTAAGAAATCAGTATCCAGAATTTATAATCAATGATAAAAAGCAACTATTACTTATGAAAGGCAATTGGGGTGGAACTGGTACCACACCAGTTCAGTGTCCTTCTTGGGCAATACTCTCGTTAGATCATATGGGTCGTGTAAAAAGGCCATGTTGCATAGGTAGCTCCGATAGCAAGGCGTCAAAACCAATATGTGAAGAATGTGGTCTTGGTTGCTATTCGATTCTAGTGGCACAAGGAATTACAGGTGCCTAATTATTATTTATAGGAGACTTGCAAACGATCCATCTTTACAACAATACTTCACCACTTGGAATATGCTTTAGTTACTTCTCCAGTTTCCTATTTCCTGTTTTCCCCTATTGATCTTCATCTTCATTATAATCAAGCTCTTTTGATTCCTGGCTATATTTTGCTTAGTCAATTTCAATTTATCTTTTGATTCTCCTACGAATTTCGTAGTGCCATCTACTATAATGGTTTTCTAATATATCTATCAAAGATCATTCATTTTGTATACTTACATATCATTCATACTCGGCATCATTTTTGTTGATGTAGGCTTGTTGGCCGCATTCAGGTTTTTATTCATATCCATATTCATGCCACCCATATGCATATTGTCATCTCCATTAATGGGATTATTATTATTCATGCCAGTAGGAATAATTGTTAACACTCCGCATATTGTCATGATTCCGACAATTGCAAAGCCTATTCCAGCACTTCTGGCAATCCACACTCCTTTAGACCATATCTTTTCTCCAAAAATAATACCCGCAAATAATGCCATCCATACTAAATTCATCCAACCTAATGCTATCATAAGAAGAAAATATGGCCAACAGCAGCCAAGGCAGTAGAGACCATGATATACACCCATCTTTACTGCACCGATAGTTCCACCTCTCCATCTTCTCATAAAGAAACTAAACGGAGATTCACAATATCCAATACATTTTGTTTTTAAAGAACTAAATTGGTATACTCCTGATATAATCAGCACAATTCCATAAACTAACTGGACTTGATGTTGTTGTTGTCCGGCTTCAAAATGTACAAAGAAATAGTTTACTAGAATAGACCATGCCAAAAGAAGCACAATTCCTGTTATTGCCCACACTAATAGGTAAGAGCATACAAAGAAGAGTATGTTAACAGAACTACGGAAAGTTGATAGTATTGACGATGTTATCAATGAGAGTAGTCTATTTTCTCTCTTAGCAGCCTTGTCATCATCAGGTTCAACAAATACTGATGACTGTGGGGAGTTGATACCTTCACCATCAGTATTACCGCTATTACTACTACTATCACTACTACTATTTTTTATCAGTCTACTGTAAAGTAAAACCATAGGAGTTATTGCAGGAAACATCATTGCAGCCATTCCAATTGTCCAACTAATAGTGAATAATGAAATTGCAACAGGATTATAATTCATCATAGCAGTCATCATATCTGGTTGATCTTTTGATAATATCCAAGAAATTGCTGTTATTGATATTATTGAAATAAGAATAATCTTCTGGATTCTATGCATGCTATTTACATCCTTTTATTTTGGATAAAATTGGAATATTGTAAGAATAAAAACATTGCTAATCAATTAGCTGTGGTCGTTTAGCCTCCTCATCCTCCTACCTGTACTTTAATTATTCTTTCAAAAACCTTGTTTGCCATTCTTTGTTCGTGTCCTATCTTTTCTCTTTCTACCCATTGAACACAGTCTTACAAGACCTGGTTAGTCGTTGCTTCTCATTTTTCTTAGAGTTATTTAAAAGGTATAGGGAAGGTACACGAGGAAAGAGATATTTTCGTTAATATTAACATGATTTATCTTGTAGTATTGTTGAAAGTTTCTAGCAAGAACAACCTAGAACTTGCTTTCTTGGTTCCTCGAAATGCCACACCTGATCCTTCTACTAGTTTTTTTGCTTTAAGAAGCTAGTCCCAATTAAAACAAACTTATGATCTGACTTTTGGCAAGTTCCAATTAAATTTCATCGCAAGAATGCGGATTGACGTTGTTATCAATATCGATGCTATTGTAGATGTGTTGAAGTTAACTCCAATAGATAACATGATATAAAAAATTAAAATTCCAATAAAACTGGTTGTAGCATATATCTCTTTAATAAAGACAAGAGGTACGTCGTTTACAAATACATCACGTAATATGCCGCCACCTATTGCTGTTACAACTCCTGCAAAGGACATGAGTAGAATATTCATACCGAAGAGATGATAAGCCAGACTAGCCCCAATTATGGTGAAAACACCTAGACCAACAGCATCAAATTTCAAAAATAAATTCCAATGAATTTTTATTTTCGGATAAATAACGAAGATAATAATTGCAGTAGAAACAGTCAATATCAAATATGATGGATTAATAATTGCAGTTGGTGGGTATTTTCCGAAAATTATATCACGGATTACTCCTCCAGCAATCCCGGTAATAGTGGAAAGGATAATAACTCCTACAATATCATATTTATGTTCTATAGCCTTGAATGCTCCGGTAACTGCAAAAGCCATTGTGCCGAACAAATCCAACACATGTATTAATATCGGCACAGAGAGAAAAGATAATAGATCTGACACTAAAGTATACCAGGAAAGCTTATGATGATGTACTATTAATTCAAATCATAAAACTATTAAGTAACAAATTGAACAAGGTATAGTCATAATATAATTACCTGACGTTACAAAAGCAAATAATGACAATGACAATTAGAGGATAAATCATATCATTTGCCAGTTCAAATATCTATAAGGAGTTAGCCTGACAATTTTTCAGCTAGGCATTGTAGAGTAGTTAAATATTCTGAAAGACTTATTATTAGAAGATGATATTATTTGATGCACACATACATCTTACTGACAAAGAGTATAGCAGCCATTTACAACTTATTCTTAATACTTTTAGAGCCTTAAAAATTAATGCCTGTTCTGTAACTGTAGATATAGAAAGTTCTCTAAGGAGCTTAGACCTATTCAAAAACAATTTCAGCCGTGACGTAGTAACACAGTTTATTGGAATTCATCCAGAGTATGCATTACACGAAGATACTACAAAATTCACAGAAATTTTTTATGCTAATATTGGCGTAATCGATGGAATTGGTGAAATTGGACTAGACCCCTCATACATAAAAGATAATTCATCTTCATATGAAATACAGAAGAAGGTCTTTAGCAATATGCTTAGTCTTGCAGAGAAAACTAAAAAGCCCATTTCAATTCATTCGAGGAGATCATTGGATGAGATTTTAGAAATTATCAAGACATATGATCTAAGTAATGTGCTTCTCCATTGGTTTGCAGGGAGTAAAAAGCAATTGAAAAAATCCATGGATATGGGATTATATGTGTCGTACGGTCCAGTTTTAGTTTACTCTGAAGATAAGAAAGCATTATTAAAGAGTACCAACATGGATAGATTTCTCATTGAAACTGATGGACCGGTAAGATATTCAAGATGTTTTAAAAATCTTCCTTCAATGTCTAGCTCTTTTTTAGTTAGCGTGGCCAAATGTGCTGGTGATGTATTTGGAATAAATTACTACGATGTTGCAGAGGTTATTAGAAAAAACTCAGAATCTTTTTTAATGAGAAGCTTGTAAAGGTGCTATACATTTCTAGTATGGGCTGCATAATTCTGTTATAAATATCAAAACGAAATATTGCAATTGTCTATTTGTATGTCGTAAACTAGTAATAATAATAAAATGAAAATAGCAACTAGAGCGTCAAGATCATTCATATACCCAATTCACACTCATATACATAATTCAAAATAACATCACATCACAATATTGCTATTTTTTACATTCTATAACAACAAAGTACCAATAATAGTTTTAAGTATAAGGATTTAATAACTTGCATGTTAAAAGTGAAATTCAACCTGGAGGAAAAAGCCTTTCTAACCAGTAACGAGTGTTGTAGGATAGCAAGCTGTTATAATAACATTCCACATGTTGTACCCGTTTCTTATATATTCGAAGATGATGTATTTTATTTTGCTAGTGACTATAATACTACAAAATACCGAAATATAGTCAAAAATAATCGCGTTGCTCTCGTAATAGATGTTTACAGATCGATAGGCAACAAGGCTGTTTGTATTCAAGGAAAGTCAGATATCATCGAGTCAGGGGAAGAGTTTTCCAGACTGTACGAAATCTTCTATAAACGCTTCGAATGGGTAAGAATGGATCCGTGGAAAGAAAATGAGGCAGCTATTATCAAGGTCATTCCCACTAATAAGACCAGTTGGGGGTTATAATGAGCCCGCGCTTCTATTGCTTTAATGCGA
Organism: Thermoproteota archaeon; assembly: GCA_046728625.1. Lineage (GTDB taxonomy): Archaea > Thermoproteota > Nitrososphaeria > Nitrososphaerales > Nitrososphaeraceae > DASQQB01. Next base: position 581 of record JBKPEX010000377.1, on the reverse strand, counting down.
AATTTTTCATAAGTACAAGGATATCCGGTGAATCATTGAATCCTAAAATTTTAAATCTTGTTTGACACAAAGCAAACTACTAGAGTGGAATGTAACGATATTAAAATAAGAAATGTTAAAAATCTTAAATCATATAATAGGGCATTTAGTATCCTTGTTTCTGACGATTCATATTCTCATTATGCTTTTCTAAATATTTGTTTACTATAGTGTTAGCATCCATTTCCAGTTCTATTGATAATTGTATTAGAAAATGCCACATATCGATAACTTCTTCTTGGCATCTATTAATTGAGATAGGGTTAGACGTCTTCCACCACTTCCAGTTTGTTTCTCTTTGTAGTTCTATTATCTCATGCAACATAGCAGATGATAACATGAATATTCTGTAACCATCAAAAATTTGCGGGATTTTATAAATATCCTGCATTTTATTCCTAGCATGGTCCATATTTTGTATTAGACGTTTTTGTTCTTCAAACAAGTATTCGAGTTTGTCCTTTACTTCTGATTTTGGCTCACTCGTATTTTCTTCCATCTGGCTAGGGAAAAACTGCTATATAATTTAAGTCAATATCTTT
>JBKPEX010000202.1:0-17988 GCA_046728625.1 Thermoproteota archaeon | reverse complement strand
TCTCAGGCCATAAATGCACTGACGCCGGTAAAATGGTAATTTCTTTATAATCTGAAATAAAGGATTAATTATATTATTGAAAAATATTGCCTATTAACACTTCATACTTGTAAAAATTTGCGGTTTGTGCGTGGGCACCTTTAATAGAACAACGGAGTCGTGAAGAACCTTTAGATAAGTGTCAAGTTCGTCCTCTTAGATTTAAATTATCCTATGCAGCTTATACTCATTAGTATGTCTGACTCACAACCACAACAAAATCAACAAATTCAAAAAGAAGGAACACGCGACTCTATATATATAGGCAAAAAACCTTTGATGGCGTACGTCACATCGACACTTATACAGCTGGCTAATCAGCCCAAGGTAACAATTAAGGCAAGAGGATTAAGTATTGGTAGAGCTGTGGATGTTTCCCAGATCATTCTTAAGAGGATGGAGAATGCAGGATATGTTATAGGAGATGTTAGAATCGCGTCTGAGACAGTAAAGTCAGAGGATGGTAGAACTAGAAATGTTTCTACAATTGAAATAGAAATAAAGAGGAGCTCATAGTATCAGCAGTAGTGGTAGCAGTAGTATTATGCTCTATCACTTTTTGTATACATAGCCCCAGGCTTTTTTGCTCGGGATATGGGAAGACGGGCTGCTGCTATTTACCTTGCACATCTAAATCCATTCACAAATGCACACGAAAAAATTATCTCTTTGCTTGAGAAAAATTATAGGGTATATATCTTTCCAGTGCGATTTATGAAGGGAAACCATGAAGTAAATACAAGAAGCTTTCCTTTTCCGTATGCTGTTAGAAAGACAATGATAGAGTCAGTCTACGGTAAGGGTAACAAAGATATAGTTATCTTGCCAACTTACACCTTTAAGTCGCCCTTTGTAAAGTATTTTCCTCCGGTATTTTCCCCTTATTCCTGGCGGCTTCGCACTCAGATAATTAACGCCGTAGAGGAGGACGATTTCGTCTCCTATACAGGTAACACAGCAGAACGAATGATGTTATACATGTACTCCTTGCGCCCATTGAAAGCCAGTCGCTTAGAATTATCTGCGTCAGAAGTAGGGACAATGCTGTATAACGATGCGATTTCTGAAAAAAACAAACAGATCGAACAAGAGAGTATGGTACGATCATGGCACAATAAAATCCCCAAAAAAACCATCAGCGTTATTGAGGAGAACTGGAATATTGTACAAAGTTTTGCGAACTCTCAGGATAATACAATGAAAGTGTGTGGGATGAAATTTCCCAAGAATGGTTTCCTGTAATTTAGAAGATTTTTATAATCCGCTAAATGAATTTGCCTTGATTGAAGACAAAAAGCGTAGAATTCATGTGGATGGATGGTAAGATTGTGAATTGGAATGACGCTAGGGTTCATGTTACTTCTCATGCCCTGCATTACGGTAGCGCTGTTTTTGAAGGAATCCGTGCGTATGCCGCGAAGAATAATCTATTTGTGTTTAGATTAAGGGAACACATGGAGCGCCTACATCGTTCAGCGGCCGTATATTCTCTCAGTATCAACTATTCAATTGAAGAGCTTTGTGATTCTACCTTAGAGTTACTGAATAAAACAGGAATTAAAGAATCTTGTTATATAAGGCCCTTAACTATTGTAGGCCAGCACGGAATTGATCTTAACGTTACAAAGGATTCTCCGACTCATACTGTGATTATAGTTTTTCCTTTTGACAAATACTTTAAAGGCGAAGGCATACGGGCCTGTATTTCATCATGGCGTAGAATCCACGACAGTTCAATGCCTCCGATGTCGAAAGCTGCAGGAAATTATTTGAATTCAATACTTGCAACACAAGAGAGCAAGCGTAATGGATACGATGAATCGATAATGCTGGACATGCAAGGAAATGTAAGCGAAGCGTCTGGTGAAAACATCTTCACAGTAAGAAATAACAAGATCTACACACCCTTAACCTCATGTTCCTCACTTGAAGGAATAACCCGGGATACTACGTTAACCATTGCCAGGGATTTAGGTTATGAAATAGTAGAACGGCCTATTTCTCGTGCTGAGCTGTATATTGCTGACGAGATTTTTCTTACTGGAACAGCGGCTGAGATCACGGCTGTGACAAGCATTGATGGCATGCCTGTAGGAAAAGCCAAGGAAGGGCCTGTAACAAAGAGTATACGGCAGCTTTATTCAAGAATTGTCTTGGCTGACGCTGAACAATACTATAGGTGGTTGACTCCTGTATGGTAGAGGCCATATCGGATAATAAATTCAAATTGGCTGTCGTAGGTGTAGGAGGATGGGGTAAAAATCACGCAAGAGTCTTACATGAGATCGGAGCGCTAGCGGCAGTCTGTGATTCGGACATCGTTCGGTCAAAGGAAATAGCTGACAGATACGGTGTCAAATGCTATTCTTCATTGGACGAAATGCTAGATACTGAATCAACTTTAGATGGCTGTTTGGTTTGCACTCCTACAAAGTCCCACTGTACTATCGCAAAAAAAATCATGGAAAAGGAAATCAATGTTTTTGTAGAAAAGCCATTGTCATTTTCTTCTATTGAATGCGAAGAATTGATCGCCGTAACTGAAAGGAAAAAAGTAATTCTAACTTCTGGATATATAGAACGATTCAATCCAGCCGTCCAAGACGTTAAGGAAATTATAGAAAAAAAAATTTATGGCGATCTTTTAATGATGGAATTTCATCGAGAAAACAGGATGCCAATTCATATTACTGATATTGGTATAATTTATGACACATCGGTTCATGATATCGATACAGCAATGTTTCTTTTTGACGCTAGACCCGATGTTGTTTTTGCACGTGCCGGAAAAAAAATCCATACATATGAAGATTTTGCAACAATAATGCTGGGATTTTCGGATCACAAGGTAGCAATAATTGCATCTAATTGGATCACTCCAAAGAAGGTCAGGAGATTTAGCGCCGTCTGTATGGACGGTATTATCACGGGAGATTTCATAACCCAAGAAGTTAAGATTGATGAAGAAGGCTCGACTATAATTCCTCGTCGCCAGAAATTCCAGGAACCACTCACTCTAGAATTGAAATCATTCCTTAATGCAATAGACGGTAAAGTCAGCAAACAATTTGTTTCTGCGATGGATGCTACGAACGTTACAAAGGTTGCTGAAGCTGCGCTATTATCTAGCAATACAGGATCACCAATTTATCTGGACCTGAAAAGCCCGAAATGAGAAAATCTCTGCTAGACATTCTTGCTTGTCCAATTGATAAGAATTATCCATTGGAGCTGTTTGAGATTGTTACCAAGACTTTGAATGACGCTGGCAAAGATTATCATAATGGTTTGATTGAGGACTCTAATGACAGCAAAGAGATAATTATTACTGAGGGCATCTTGTTTTGTTCTAAATGTTCCCGCTATTATCCGATCATTGAGGAAATTCCTATTATGCTTCCAGACGAATTACGAGAAAAAAACAAGGATATCGAATTTTTGCAACGATGGCGTGATAAGATACCTGAAAAAATAATAAAATACGGTAATCCTTGGAACCTTCAGAAGATACGATAATTAAAAGCGTCGTCTAATTTACATGATAATGAAAAAGAATACCTCTCATAAAGCAAGTCGGAAAGATTTAATGATAGAGAAGGAAAATGGTTCCAGTAAAAACCATATTGTAAAAGTGACGAATTATATTTCAGAAAGTGCAAAAATTGGCAAAAACGTTAAAATCTGGCATTTTGCATATGTGGGAGACAATAGCGAAATTCAAGACAATGTAATGATAGGATCCCTAACCCACATAGATTATGGAGTTAAAATTGGCGAAAACACAAGGATAGAGGGCGCCGTGTATATCCCGCCTCTGACAATAATAGGAAGAAATGTTTTCATAGGTCCAGGAGCAACCTTTACCAATGACCCGTACCCGATGAGTCCCAGGATGGTCGGAGTGACAGTAGAGGATGGGGCTATGATAGGTAGTAGAGCAGTCATGAAGGCAGGAGTTACAGTAGGAAGAAACAGTGTAGTGGCGATGGCAGCGGTTGTAACTAAAGATGTTCCTGCTGGCGTAGTAGTCATGGGGCACCCGGCTCGAGTAAAATATTCGAGAGCTGAATACGACAAAAAGAAAACAAGTTGGGATTCTTCAAGATAGCATTACCCCAAGTCAATGAAATATCCTACTATAGGTTGCTAATTTCACACAAGGGATTGGCCTTCACTACAATATGGTCCGAATTTTGTTTGCCTCTAATTCCCATTTTCATCAAATCTTTTTTTGAACAGGCTATTATAACTGTGGTTTTGTCAGTAGGATACATATCCAGAATAGAGCCTTTCGAAATATCGACGTCTCCGATATAGTCTTTTAGTCTGGTCTGTAGTGAAGACATAAGGTCCATTCTATCTCCTCTCATTTCATTCGAATCAAGACTCCAAGCAATAACTACCCTCGTTCTGCTTGCTTTTAAATCTCTTTTTTTTAACATATCTCGTATCCTGTCTATCAAGTGTTTGATATACGCTTCAGTCCCTTTGACAGTGCCATTAACTAAGTACATAAGGGGACCGACGCCGCCTAGCGAAGAGCCAATTATTCTTAAATCGTATAGTCCACCTGCGACATCATCTAAAAATATATTACTAAACGAACTATGCGTCAGTTCGCTTGAAACCGTTGCATCATGTGCATTCTTGCAAATTTCGAGAACGCTGGCCATACCGGAGTAATGTTCCAAAATATTAATAGAATGCACAATCTCCGCAGACGCAATATCTACGAAATTTAATTTTCCTAGGAGATCAGAACCATGTAGCATTTTAGAGAGATATGTGTCATGTTTGGACTTTAATGATCCAATTAGGGTTTCATGGCCAACGTTTAGCGGCGCGTTTATAGGCATATAGTAATAAAAAATATCTTTTCCTACGGACAATCCTGTAATATGCTCGATTAAAGCAATATTTTCGTTATTACCGCCGATGCCAGTTGGTAAGGTAAAGATAATTGACGCACCGGGTCTTAGCGCCTTGGTCGCATCTTTGAATTTGGAAGAGACATCACTTTTGACTTCTTGGCCGACTTTTCTGATCCTAGGTGAAAAAAAAATGTAGGCAGCCTTATTAATAGCTACGTCAATCGGTTCAAGAGTAAGTAAAGGTTCGTCTTCGATAAGGGAACTCACATCTGGATACGTTCTTGCAATGTCTGGTTTGAGAGTAATAGCCATTCTGGCAGATTCATCAATCAAGGACACTTTGGAGCCCTTTAGGGCAATGGAAGATGCTACACGATATCCTTCTGTGCTCAATCCGTAAACAGCTACAGATGAGGCAGTTGATTGCGAAGATGCCTTGGTGCTCAAAATTTCTATCTATCCTCAGCCTCAGCCTCTTTTAGTAATCCTTACCTATTTAAAAAAGCGTTCTAAAGAAAGGTTTTTTCCACTGTCCTTGTTATAAAAATTTGTACTTGAGAGTCTGGTTCGACGTTTTGACGCCTAAACAAGTAATGTTTTTCAAACCTGCCGTGGAACAATTACAGAAAGGCGGAGATGAAGTCCTTTGTACCTCCAGAGAGTACAGAGAAGCAGTTGAACTCGCCAGGATCAGGCAACTTGATATAAAGATCATAGGAAGCCATGGAGGTGCAGACAGATACGAAAAGTTGCGCCAAAGTGCCAAGCGTGTCTTTGAGTTGGCAGATTTGATAAAAAAATTTGAGCCAGATATTGCTATCACCTTTTCTTCTCCAGAAGCTGCAAGGGTGGCATTTGGGTTGGGAATTAGGCACATTGGATTCAGTGATTCTCCGCATGCAAAAGCAGTTTCAAGGCTTACCGTGCCACTAATGAATCACCTTTTTTGTCCTTGGGTTATACCTTATTCGGCTTGGGCTAAGTGCGGCATTTCTAGGAACTGTATAATTAGATATAAAGGATTAGATCCGGTAGCGTGGATTAGAAGAAATTCCCTATCCTCTAACGCTGGCTTATCGTCGAAATCGCGCTCTTCGTCATTATTATCGTATTCCATGCAGTCCAGTTATACTGATCCTAACAACAAACATTCCTGGAAGGAAAAAACAATCTTGGTCAGACCAGAAGAGTCACAAGCGTCGTACATTGTAGAAAAAAAAATCCGATCCAGAATAGACATGATAGATAAGCTCATAGACCGATTTTCAAATTCAACTAATATAATAATTCTATGTAGATATGAAGACCAAGTCAATGAAATAACGGAGAAATATGAAGGAAAGGCTCAGATTCTGAGTACAGTGACTGATGCCTACCCATTGATAATTGGGGCTGACTTGTTCATAGGCGCTGGTGGCACTATGACAGCAGAAGCATCTCTCCTGGGAAAACCCACCATTTCTATTGCTCCGATCAGATTTTATGTTGAAAAGTACCTTGTAAGTTCTGGTCTAGTTAAAAGAGCTGCCGATTCACGAGAAGTTGCTAAACTGGCAGAAAGAATGATTAACGATAAAAAATACGTGTACTCTCAACAAATTCGGGCCAAAAGAATTCTTGATAAAATGGAAGATCCGGTATGCAAGATGCTTTCATTTATCAATAATATGCCGCATAGTGGTTAATACATAACATTATAAAGATAGTGAAATATACGAAGGTACGCCCGGACAGCCCGGTGGAGAGATGATGTTACAATTTCGCCGAGTGTAGTGGCCAAGCATAGAGGCCTTTGGAGCCTTTGACCCCAGTTCGAATCTGGGCCGGGCTAATTATACATTAATAACAAAAGAAATAAAATTCTGGAACTTTACAGTTACCTTCATTTAATACTATTTGATTGTCTGTAGATCGTATTCTGACAATATTTTATAGGTAGGTCACTTTTATTACATTTAAGTTAAGTCAAACACTATTTTCATTTCATCCTTCATTCTTCTTTATTCTCTAAATGCTCTTGCACTGTGATCAAAAGATTATCAAATGCTGTTTCTATTGATTTTTTACGTTTAGCAATTCCCTCTCTATAAGCAGACAATTTACGATAAGACATTCTTATAGCCTCTCGCTCTTCTATAGGATTAGGAGAGCCCGCAGACGCTCGCATTCTAACGGCTACTTCTGGAGTTGTTTCTCTTATTATCTGCATCACTTCATGTACTTCAAGAGGAAAATTCACGTTCCCTAAGGCATTTGAGATATCTTTCTCATCCAGCCTCGCAAGAGGAACATTGTCTTTGCTCACAGCACTTTGAACTAGCGCTCCCATAAATTGGTGGGCCAAACGAAATGGCATTCTTTTCTTAATAACTAGTTGTTCGGCAATATCGAGTGAAATTGCATAACTAGCGACGGCCCCTTGTTTCATTCGTTCCGTACACACGGTGATAGACTTTATTATATTATTCATCACCCCTAGAGCTTGTAGCGCGATATCGCAAGATTGCCATATAGATAATTTTAAATCCTGCAAATCACGACTGTATCCTGATGGCAGGGCTGTTATAGTCGATACCATAGCAACCGAATTACCTAATAATAAAGATGTTTTCGATCGGATTATCTCAAGAGGGTCAGGATTCTTCTTTTGCGGCATCGCACTCGATGTAGAACTATATTCGTCGGATATTTCAATATAGGAAAATTCCGGTGTGGACCAGATAATAAAATCTTCTGCAATTCTGCTTAGTGTCGTCATCATAACTGTGATCGAAAATATAAGTTCTATTAGAGTATCCCGTGAGGTCGTTGCGTCGATAGAATTACGCATAATTGAATTAAAGCCTAGTAGAACAGCAGTTCTGTTTCTATCTATTTGGATGCTAGTTCCGCCTATTGCACATGCACCAAGAGGAGATTGGTTAACTCTTCCATACGTCACATAGAACCTGTCTATATCCCTAAACAGGGACTCAACATAGGAGATTAGGAAATGGGAGAACGTTCCTATTTGGGCATGTTGCATGTGAGTATACATTGGCATTGTCGTCTCCGTATGATCCAGAGCCTTAGATAATAGAGAATCGATAAGATTAACAATAGCGATGCAGATTTCATTAATTTGATCTCTGGCCTTCATCCGAACATCGAGCATTACCTGATCGTTTCTTGAGCGAGCAGTATGCATTTTACCCCCTGCTTCTATTCCGGAATGTTCTATCACGTATCCCTCGAGAAATTCATGGATATCTTCAAATTCGTTGACGCTAGGATATTTATCAGAAGATAATATGATGTCGGAGTGTTTTCTAATCTCTTCTAGCGGTGCTAATATTCTCTTCAACTCAGAGCGAGTCAGAATGCCTATGTCATATAACATCAAAGAGTGTGCTTGGCTTCCTAAAATATCATAGTAAAAGATCTGTCTGTCTTCAACCACAGAAGATAAGAGTTTAGAGGCATCATTTTGTAGTCTTCCTTTAGGCCTTGACCTATACACACGTAATCCTATAGATCTGCTTTATTTTAACATTGACGAATCAACGATTGTCATCACATTTCATTGCAGAAGAAAGACGGCTGTTAGTGTATTATCATAAAATGGATAATTCTGACTCAGAATTGCTTTTATGCAATCTTGCTGCTATTGTGAATTATATCGCTGATATCTCTGTTTTGTATTTATCTACCTTTCCAGCGTTTACACAACCTCTTTTGTATCTCGTTAATCTCACTCTTTTTTACCTTGAATTTTTGTTGCTTGTTGAACTAGAACACGTATGGACTAAGAGAGTACTCACTCTTGTGAGGGTATCCGTTGGATAGCATAACAAAATTATAACAACTATCGGAAACGAGTCCAAATGTCATAACGTTGGTTCGCAGGATAGCTTTGCACCAGTCTATCATACCTATTCATTGTTAGGTAAAAATGCAACCTCTTATTCGCGGATAAATAATATATTAGATGTTATGTTACGTATCGTAACCGGATTTGTTGGAGCAAGATGTCCCTATGCGGATGACACACGTGAATGGTCACAGCATAAGGTATCTAGATTTTAACAATCCATCTTTGGGTAGCGAATTTAGTCAGGAAAAAGTTGAAAGAAAAGTTTTGGTTCTTTTGCACGGTCTTGGTGCTTCAGCCGAACGTTGGTTATATGTATCGAACATGTTATCTAAAGATTTCAGGGTAGTAATACCTGATATTATAGGCTTTGGATACAGCGATAAACCTGCAGCTGAATACACAATTGATTTCTTTATCGACTTCTTTCAAGGATTTTTAAATAATCTGAACATTTCGAGATCGCTTATTGTTGGTTCTTCGTTTGGAGGATATTTAGCCACTGAATTTGCTATCAGATTTAACGAACAAGTAGAAAAATTAATTTTAGCGGCACCGGCTGGATTGATGCGAACTTCGACCCGGGTTCTTGACCAATACATCTTGGCCGCCCTTTATCCAACGTTTGAGAATGCCAAAATTGCCTTCAATAGTATGGCATATGATCCGTCCACCGTCTCAGAGAATACTGTGAGAGATTTTGTAAACAGAATGAGACTGCCTAATGCAAAATATGCATTCATGTCCACACTACTTGGAATTAGAGATTCTCCAAAACTTCACGGCAGGTTGTCTAAGGTAGATGTCCCCACGCTGTTAGTATGGGGCGACAACGATAATATGATTCCATTACAATATTCTAACGGATTTCAAGAGATACCATCTAGCGAGCTTGTCATAATAAATAAGTGTGGGCACACTCCATATGTAGAAAAACCACAAGAGTTCACCGACATTGCTTTAAGGTTTCTAAAAAATACAGCATCTCCTGATTTGAATAGAATCGAATAATATTAAATAAACGATATAACACAATATATCTAAATGGATGATAACAAAAATGAATCTGACGACACGTCTGGTGCCTTCAAAAATGCCTTGGATAAAGGAACCGAAGCTCAGTTGGCTTTTATGAAACATCTAGCCAACGTTCAACAAGAGTCTATGCATAATTTCTTTTCGATGATCCAAGGTTTAACATATAATAATGCAATGTTCAAAACCACTGTTCAATACGGTGGAAGAATTTCTATACCAGAAGCCGAGAGACAGGCATTAAACATCGAAGACGGTGACTTGGTGCAAGTGATAATAATACCTATAGACAGAAGACCGAAGAAGACCTGACTGATGCCTGTGGTGAAAAGATCGAATTAAAGCGAATGAGGTTAGAGATTCCTATCTTGCCTTACCTTTATGTTGCAATATACATGAGGATGAGAAACCGGTCATACCTACATACCTACATCCCCGAAGATATGCAACCCCTCTTATTTGTCTTCTAAATTGTCTTTGGATTAGCTTTGTTGCCTAATTTAAAATTCTTATTCTTTCTGGACGTTTTACTCTCTATAGCTTTAAAGATCGAATAACTATCATTATTGCAATTATTTCTCTCATGTAAATCTTCTCCAGTATCATAGTCATTCACATCCGTAGAGAGTACAACAGTTCTTTTCGCCATCTGCCCACGATCACCTGAAGTTTTATTTTTTATATCATTATCATTATCATTATCATTATTACTATCATGGCTATAATCAACATATCCAGCGGTCTTTTTGGTCATTTACAATCTCAAGATAGTACAATTTGCTCTTATATTAATACAACTACACATTAGAAAATCAGTGTGGAGAGCCAAGACGGATTTCTGACTAGACCTGGGGGAAACAATCTACTAACCGTTCATTGAATTCTATCAAGAGTATGATGCGCAATCAGTAAAGGATAACGAATCTGTACATTTCTAATAATAATCAAATACCTTATGAAGGAAAATTTATTGGGATCGACTTCTTAGCCATTGACCCACTTTTGGAAGGACATTATTTTGCGAATAGTTGCTGGCGATCAAACCCACGTGACCTGTGTGAAAACGCATTATCCTTTTGTCCCTACTAGATATTACATCGTTTAGTGAAGCACTGCATGCCGGTGAAACAAGATGATCCTCTTCAGCAATTATGTTGAGCACAGGTATTCTAATTTTTGACAAGTCTACTATTTCTCCACCTAGTTTCATCTCATTATTTATTAATAGATTCTTCTGATAAATATCACTAATCCATTGTCTAAAAGTTTCTCCAGCAATCGGAGGGGTATCGTAAAGCCACTTTTCTATTCTCAAAAAATTAAGTACAAAATCTTCATCGTCGATATGCTCAATAAGGTTCAAGTATTTGTTTAATCCCTGTTTGAAGGGCTTCAACGCAGAAAAGCTTAAGTGAAGTTGTTCTTGAGGCATATTCCCCAATGAATTGAACATGCTTTCAAAGTCCATACATTTTGAAAAATTAGCCAAAACAGTCTTGTCTTTTTCGCTATCGATGACTGGTGCTATTGTAGCTAGATTTCTAACTTTTTCTTCATGCAATGCAGCATACATAACCGACATTGTAGAACCCATACAATATCCGTGTAACGTAACTTTCTCAGTATGAGATTTATCAAGCACAATTTCGAGACAATCATCAATGTAATAGTTTACATAATCATCAAAAGAAACGTATTTGTCTGCTGGCGACGGTGGTTTCCAATCGATCAGATATACATCAAATCCTTGCTTTAGAAGACTGCGTATCCAGCTTTTGTCTGGTTGCAAATCCAGAATATAGGACTTGTTGATTAATGCGTATACAAGAAGCAACGGAGTCCTTGCGGTCCTACTTACCATGGGCATATAATGCAAAAGTCTATAGATCCTCGTTTCGTCTATGGTTTCATGCGGTGTGTTCCCTACCTCTACTTCTCCGGCGGCGTAAAGCGTAGATCTCATTTTATTCAGCTTTCGATAAACCTCTTGAAGTTCCATTACAGTATCTCCTAATGAGCCAGCTGCCACCTTTTTCTCTCCCCCTACAGGAATACCAATCTGGTTGTCAGGTGGGAATATCTTTTGTGTCATCTATGGTGAGCACCTCCAATTTTTTTTTCAGGTCACGCACCTGCCTTTTTAGATCATGTACATCCTCTGATATTACATCTACTTCTTTACGTGTCGGAAGGTTTAGAAGTGTAAAATTTTTTTCAACGTTATCTTGTAGACATTTCAAAAGTTCAAGCTCATTGCTTTTTGCCTTGCTCTGCAATGTTGCAAACTCTTTCGAGCTATACAATGCACTAAAAGATTTTTCAAATGAATCAATCATTAATTTTCTATATTTTTCTAAATCTTGCTTCGTACTATAGTGTTCTGGAGCACCCATAGCGACCTCATTCATTGCTTGAACATATGCTTTCTCAATTTGCGTCCAATAATCTGCTAGGGTGGCCTGAAATTGAATCAAGCTCTGATTGAATTTGTACAACTCCATAATATTGGATCCAAAATCCCTAGAGAATGCATGGAACGGACCTACAGCGGGGAATTTAAGAGTATCAGACCAAGCATTATAGGCCTTAGTAATTACTTCTTGCTCCTGATTTGTTAGATTAACAGCCTTATTAGGAGCACTATCACTTTCAAAATTATTCTTATCTTCGTCGGAAACCATTATTATCATATTAACTAATATTTTATCACTTATTTAGATGATGACTTTTCAAGTAAGAAAGCTCTATAGTCATTATTATACCTTCTTTTGGTCCCACCTAACACTAATTTGCAATAATGTCGAGCGAGCAATATTATTCTAGCATGCTGGCTAATTCAGCTATCTTGCTGCATTGTTAAAGTTCTTATCCCTTTGCCAGACATAAACACGGGCAGTCATATAGTGATTAAGAAAGCTATTATATCTAATCTACCTAAGCATTTTATAGGATAGTCTACCTTTGAATGCGAGAAAATCCGATTAAACATTGGTAAATTTTAATGGGTCCGTAGCTCAGTATGGATAGAGCGCCTGCCTTCTACTGCTCCATATGGAAGAAAGCCGGAAGTCGTGGGATCGAAGCCCACCGGGCCCGCTATGTAGACAAGGAAAGTTTTAATATTTTATTAGATATACGACAATTATCGGATATATCCTGGTATCTATGATAGCACTTCTCAACTGAATTTATTAAAAAAGTTTAATGACCTGTAAACAATTTTAAATAGCTGATGTAAAATCAACATCGATTAAGATTGGTAGGCGATAGCCAGCTTAAACAACTGGTACAGACAGCCCGAGTGGGGATAGTTCAACGTAATTTTAAACAATCAGCAGAATTAACTCTAGTCTTGAAGGACATTGATATCAAGAAGGGATTCAACATTAATGAAGTTGTAATATTGCCAAATATCCCAAGCAGACAGGCAAGCATCTGTTTAATAGGATCGGGAGATATGGGAACACGAGCACGCAGGGCCAATATAGACAGGGTTATAGAATTGGAAGAACTGGACAGAATAGGCACAAATAAGAGAGAAGCAAGAAAGTTGGTAAGAGAGCATGACTTTTTTCTTTCTGATACTGCACTAATGTCTACGGTTGGACGTTCCCTTGGCCAATTTTTGGGTCCGAAGGGCAAAATGCCTACTCCTATGCCATATGGCGCACCGGTAGAAGCAATTGCAAACCGTTTAAGGGGATCCATTCGAGTTAGATCGAAAAATCAGTTGAATGTTTCAGCAAAAATCGGAGATGAAAAGATGGATGACAGTCAATTAGTTTCAAACGCTGCTGCAGTTATCGCAGCAGTCGAAAAGAAATTACCACAAGGAGAGAAGAATATTCGTAATGCAATGGTAAAGTTCACCATGAGTAAAGTTGCAAAACTGGATAAACCGATACAGAAAAATAAAGACAAAAAGGTAGAATGATCGCTATGATGTCCGAGGCTACAACTGCAGACAGACAACGAAAAAATTATCCTAAGAAGAAACGCCAGATGTACCAAGAAATCCAAGTGCTCGCTAAGAGCTATAATGTTATTGCTCTAACCAAAATGACCAAAGTACGCAGTACCCAGCTTATGCTGATCCGCAAGAAATTCAGAGATTCCATTATGATCAGAATAATAAAAAACAAGGTTGTCCAAAAGGCATTTGAAAAAGTCGATGATATTAAAACTTTATCTGATCTTAGTAAAGAGCTGGAAGGGCAGTGTGCGTTGATGTTCACAAACCTCAGTCCTTTTAAGTTAAACCTGATTTTTGCTCAGAATAAGGTATTATTGCCCGCAAAGGGAGGAGATATTGCAACAATGCAGATTACAATACCTGCAGGCAACACTGGCCTTACGCCGGGTCCTGTACTCTCAGAATTTAAAGAAGCAAACGTTGCCACTAAAATCGATCAGGGCAGCATTTGGATAAACAGAGATAATATAGTAGCAAATCCAGGAGACGTAATTTCGCAGAAACTTGCCTCCTTACTAGGAAAGCTTGGTATAAAGCCGATTGAAGCCGGGATTGCCGTAAATTTTGCTTTATCTGAGGGACTCCTATTTAAGGAAGACGACCTAAAGATATCCTTAACTGAATATCGTACAGATCTTGTAAATTCATTCCAACAAGCCCTTTCAGTGGCAATAGAATTAGGATATTTAACTCCAGAATCTATAAAGCCAATACTTGTGCGGGCGAACCAGTATGCAAAAACACTCTCCATACAAGCAGGTTATTTGTCTCCAGATACAACCGATTTAGTGCTTTATATGGCAGAGTTAAAGGCTCAGAATCTCGCCGCTGAGACGAAAAAGCATGGTTACGATCCGACGCCATAGTATCTAAGTAACTAGATGAGCAAACTCCGAATCTTCTTTCAAACTAGTTTTTTATTTTATTAAGATCCATGGGGATGCCCAGGAAGCTATTCTCAAGGGAATCAGCCGAAGAGAGCGGACAATCCCTCAAGGGCTTCCTCCTCCTTCTTTTCCTCCTTCTTTTCCTCCTCTTTTGATGAAGATGCTCCACCACTGCCTGAAGGGCTAGCTGCTGGAGAAGGAGTAGGGGATGCACTTGATAACGCTACAGGTGCTGCCTTTAATGCTTCGTCAATGTTGACCTCGCTTAAGGCGGCTACTAATGACTTTACTTTAATGTCATCGGGAGTCACACCAGTTGACTTGATTACACTTTTTACATTATCTTCGGTGATATCCTGCTTTAATTTATGCAATAGCAAGGCGGCATATACGTATTCCATAATCAAAACACAATAACATTGCGACCATAATATAAAACTTTCAAACACTTATAATACTTTGGTACTTCTTGCTACCGCATAAACGTGCTCTTTTAAATCTCTTTCATATAGCGAGTTCATCTTATCGAGTAATTGTGAACGCGCCTCCGAACGTTGTTGGTCACTACTTGCGCGTAGTACATCTGCGAACATATCTGGAAGGTTTTCTCGTATCCATCCATCTAACACGAAAAACCGTTTTTCATTTATCCATATTGTTTTGGCGGTGCTCTGGTCTATTTCTTGATAAAAGCGTCCAGTTTCGACTCTGTCAATTAGCATGAAAATGCAATTATTAGGATCCGGATTTTCAAGAACTTCTTTTGGTCTACCGGAAATATGTCCGGATTTTACGTGTTCTATTAACCCAGTAGGCCTTATATAAGAGCCCATTACTTGAATTCTGGTCCCGTTAACAGATTCAACTCTGCCTATAATCAAAATGGTATTATCCTGCTGTTCCTTTTGGACTACAAAGACATAATCGTTAACCTTTATTTTTCGGGCTCCTGACCTTCCAAACATAGCGATTAGGTCAAGAGGGCGCTACAAATTATTTAATATTTTCCTTCATATATTACTCTTGTATTGTATTATTGAAAAGATTGGAATCTCGGAGCGCATTATCAGGAGGTATCAAAAGGCCTGAGTGGAAGAACCTCAAATAGATAGTTGAGGATTTTCAAGACTATTGTGTGAAAATGATTAAAATTACATTTATTAATGCAGAGTACAAACGTAAAATAGGTTAAATTTGCAAAGATTCGATGAGTTGGATATGAAGATTTTGTCTGAGCTTAAAAGGGACGCAAGTATATCTGTTCCACAATTAAGTAAAAAACTCAACGTAAATGCTTCCGTACTCTATAGCAGGATAAAGCGTCTTACCAGACGAAGTTTAATTGAAAAATTCACAGTAATTGTCAATGAACGCTTGCTTGGTATAAATGTCAATGCAACAGTTGGTCTCAATAGAGACCCGAAATTAAAGGAGACGATCCATTCAGAGCTACTGAAGATTAAAGAAGTTCGAGCAATCTCAGAAGTTACCGGAAGGTTTGATATGGTGATATCAGTTAGTGCAAGAACCTTAGAAGAACTGCATAGTATTGTGATTGAGCGCATTGGAAAGATTGAAGGAGTCCAGAACACTGAAACATTTGTAGAAATGCAGAGAACGGACAAAGAACCAATGTACGCCGTAGGCTAAAAGCTGTCGGATGACACCTGTAGGTTAACTAGGATGTATTTTCATGCCAAACATATTCAGAATATGCAATATATTCATAACAATAGATAGGGAGTGGCGGTAAGTTCAAATACCATGTAGATCGAACCTCTAATGAAATTTCTTGGCTTTCGTTCAGCGCAAACTCATAGAAATGATGCAAACTATGAAGTTAGCTAAAAAGACCAGCAAAGACGACTATATGACTCATCTGCGTCTTGTATTATTAGGTATGGGTGTAGTAGGCGGAATCGCCTTTACCATTAAATTGATAGCAGAATTTGTCACTTTCGGTGGAACGAGAGGGCATTAGAAAATCAGCTACATACATTCTATATATCCAACTACCTTTTTGACTCTTCATGTAAAAAGTCTCTAATTATCTCTGATGTTCTTCCGTCTCCAAAAATAGTGTTCTTGGGGATATCGGATTGATCAAGCAGTTTCCCGGTCAGCTCTTGAGTTCTTTGCGCGACGGGTTCCCAATGAAAAATAGCTTTTATTATTTTCTCGGCATCAACCCCAGTAAGCATATTCCACCCTTCGTTGACAGTTTCAACCCATTCGGTGTTATTCCTAATTGTTACGCATGGAACTCCGACCAGATAAGACTCCTTTTGAATACCTCCAGAATCAGTTACTATTTTCATAGAATTAGCCATCAAACGCAGAAAGTCAATGTATCCGACCGGTTCAACTATCTTCAAGTTAGTACACTGTGTTACTCTGTCATACAGGTTATTTTCTTTGAACGAGGATACAGTTCTAGGATGAATGGGAAATACTACGGTTGTTTTTTTAAAATCTCTTTTTTCTTTGGAAAGATGCTCAAACACTTGCAGTATGGTATTCAGATTATGTTTTGAATTTGTGTTTTCTGCTCTGTGCATTGTAAACAGGACGTACGATTTTGGTTCTAGATCGAGAACCTTTAAGACAGAGGATTTCTCAGCCATTGGTAGAGCTTTTCTTAGAATTTCAACCGAGATATCCCCAGCAAATACGATCTTACCAAATACGTGTTCAATTTCGAGATTCTTTATTGCAGTTTTGGTTGGAGCAAATAAATAGTCGCTGAGGTCATCTGTAAGAGTTCTGTTTATTTCTTCAGGCATAGATCTATCAAAACTGCGCAATCCTGATTCTACATGAGCAACCTTTAGGCCAGCCTTCCTAGCAGACAGAGCTCCAGCCAATGTTGAATTCGTATCTCCGTAGACCATTACTAAGTCGATATCAGTATGTTCTAGGAATATTTTTTCAAGTCCTTTCAGCATTTCGGCAATCTGATAGCAAGGCGAGCTGGAGCGTACATTCAGATCAAAGGTTGGCTCCGGAAGGTTGAATTCTTTGAAAAATATCTTGGATAAATTATAATCGTAATGCTGTCCGGTATGAATAATTATGTGGTCTGAAAAGGGAACAAGAACATTGTGAATTGGTGCTAATTTAATAAAGTTTGGTCTTGCTCCTACAACAGATGCAATTTTCATGTACTGTTAGTAAAGTAAACTGATTAAATATGTATTAAGTGTTCATATATTCTGCTAGATATCCACACTATCGAGATAACGTTAATCAACAATCGAAGGAGCATCAGGATGTTTTCATCGCACCTTACTCTCTGTCTCTTATACACATCTCCGAGCCCACGAGACCCATCTC
>JBKPEX010000002.1:0-11378 GCA_046728625.1 Thermoproteota archaeon | reverse complement strand
CTCCGATGACGGTGAGGAACAATGGTTTTCCGTTCTGACCATCAGCTGCAAGTAACATTCCATTTGAAATGACATTTCCAATTTTTCGTGGCTCTAGATTAGTACAAACTATCAATACTTGTCCAATCAATTCTTCAGGTTTATAATAAAGTGCAGCACCGACAACTATCTCCCGTTCTTCTAGCCCTAAATCTACTTTGACTTTAAGGATTTTCTTCATGCCTGGTATATTTTCGGCCTGAATTACTCTTCCAACTTTTAATTGTACTTTTAAGAATTCTTCGAAGGTGATTTGCTGCTGCTGCTGCTGACCTTCTGTATTATCCATACTTTGGATGTAAAATACTTATTAAAATGGTTTCTGCGAATAAGGATATCGCATTTTTTGTGCCACATTCCTATGTAATGCTATATGTGAATATGCATGTTTATCGTCATATAATGTATGGAACTTACATGTATGCTCAATTTGAATGATAACATATACCAATTTTAAAGCACTTTAGAAAAGATTAATGAGTACAAAAGTAAAATTCTTAGGTATCGTAATTGAGAAGACAATGCGTTTAATACAAGACGATATCTCGTCTATAGACCTAGAGTCACTAACCTTGTTCTTTATCTAATAGAGATTTTTACTACAGTAATATATTAGCCATAATTCCACTAGGCGGGAACGGACATCTTAAGAAGGAGAACATTATCTAGGTGTTCCGCCGTAGCTAAATTTTTTTAAATCGACGTTTAAGTACATTCCCACAAATCAGACATTCAGTAGTATATGAATTGTAAGCCCTGCCACAGGTTTTGCAAAAAGCAATCCATTTTCTAGCGGCAGCTATCCCTTTAGTTCCTATAGTTTTAAATGGGATCTGTAAGAATGTTGCAACATTTTCTACTGCAAAGTCATCTGATATTAAAGTCATTTGTAATTGAGTTGCAAGAGCGAGTATAGAAAGATCTTCTGGTGAAAGTCTTAAATAATCGCCTGTTTTTTTTGCTGCAAAAATGATTTTTTCTATGTATTGCTCTTCTGGGTCGATCACTATTAAATTGCCCACATCTATTAGCGCCTCTAACGCAGAATAAGACTTTTTTATATGTTTTACTTCATTGAATACCAAATTTGTTGTATAGCATATTAAGGAAGATAGTGTGAATGGAAAACCTGAGTAAAATGCGTTTGCATCTAAAATAAATCCACGATTAAAATCCGAGTTTGACAAGTTGCCTCATTCCTTTTTTTTTTAAACGGATAAATATAGCATTGATAGGAGATCTAGAAATCTTTACAGTCTGTTCTGTCGGCACTTCGAATATCTCTTGACCATCTATTATCAGATGAACTTCATGTGAGCTTTTAATCTCGATTTCACTGGTTGGAATTACCAGTTGTGGCATTCTATTGATCGATGCTATAGGACTTAAGATCAAGCAGTTTAACTCCTCATGTAAAACAGGACCGCCTAGTGAAAAGGAGTGGCCAGTTGAGCCGGTTGGAGTGGAAATAATTATACCATCCATTCTCTGTTTTAGTTCATCATGCATTAATTTTATTGAGAAGAGAGGTGTCCTTGTCAAGCTCATTCTAGTGAGCACTATATCATTCAATGCTGGTGGGAAGATATTTCCATTTATTGATGCTTGTAATCTAAGACGTGAATCATAAAAGTAGCGCCCTTCAAGTATTGAATTAACAATATCATCTATAGAGCCAATGCTTACATCTGATAAGATCCCTCTATTTCCTCCAACGTTCATACTAAATAATGGGGCTTTTCCTTGGATAATTCTAAACGCTCTAAGAGTCGTGCCATCTCCACCTATTGCAAAAA
Organism: Thermoproteota archaeon; assembly: GCA_046728625.1. Classification (GTDB taxonomy): domain Archaea; phylum Thermoproteota; class Nitrososphaeria; order Nitrososphaerales; family Nitrososphaeraceae; genus DASQQB01. The sequence goes on along the minus strand of JBKPEX010000002.1, from coordinate 9,543 downwards.
TAAGATCAAGATCCGCAATTCGTAGGTCATCTGAAGTCATAGAAGTGCTGTTTTCAATCATGGCAGGAAGAACTGAAAATACTTTCACTCCTCTATCGGTCAACAACTTTGTGATTTTGAATGCCGCTGTTTGAGCTTCTACACTATTAGTCTTAGTTATCAAAGCTACCGTGCGGATTGTTTCATACATTTGACCGCATTATCAATACACAGTGTTGCTCTTAAATGCATTTAGATTTAGATCTCTATATATGGTACCTTATGCTGCTGATGACGAGTTTTACTATTTTTAGTGTTAACTGGATTATAGCATCGTTTTAGTAGTTTTTAATCAGATTTAGATTCATTGCTGTAAATGTTCTATCTAAAGTAACTTTAACTCTCTCGTAACTTTGTCTACTAAGTATGATGGACCTGGACCTATTCCGATACAGGTAGTCGTACCAAAAGGGATTTGAGTCAAACCACTATCTTGGATTTGGACTACTGTAAGACGTAAACTCTCCGCATGTTTTCTTAACTCATTTAATTCCTCTTCACTATTCACCTTTACTACAACTTTTGCTTGCCCAGTTTCAAACCACGCGCGAAGCCAAGATGGATTCTGATATTTCGCTTTCTCTACCGCTGTTACCGCGGCATGGGCCACCTGCGCGGCTAGCTTTCCAGCACCCATATTAAGATCTTTCCTAACAACAATTACCTGTTTGTAGTCTACCACTATTATTACTACATGGTTTAATTAATGGATAAAGAAATAGATTACTTATTCCTTACGATGATGGATTATTATCACGTTATAGTAGGCGGCGGAAGTGTTTCTGGTTTATTAGCTGCTAGGGAAATAGCCAATGCCGGATTTTCTGTGCTTGTCCTTGAAGAAGATTCTGAGGTGGGAACGCCAGAACACTGTGGAGGTCTCGTGAGTATTAGCGGAATACAGAAACTCGGCATTATACCTTCTTTTAACAGCATACAGAATAACAGGATCAGATATGCGGAGATTAAGTCTTCTTCTAAAACTTTCAAATTAACTACTGAAAAGCAAAAAGTAATTGTTCTTGATAGGCGTACGCTGGATAAGCATATTGCGTACCAAGCCCAAAAAATGGGTGCAGAAATCAGAACTAGGTGTTCTGTACGCTCCCTCTCGAAAAATAATGATAACAACAACACTGATGAAAGTCGCCATTATTATTATATAAGAACATCCCAAGGAGACCTACGATGTAGTTATTTTGTGGATGCTAGAGGAGTAGGCTCACTAATTCAGAAGAATAGAAATGGCATACTTCAATCTGCACAATACGAGGTTTATGCATCCTGGATTGATCATGAAACCATTGAAGTAAAGTTCGACGTTAACAAATATCCAGGATTTTTTGCATGGGTTATTCCAACAGGTTCAGGCAGTGGCAAGGTCGGTGTTGCCGGTAATTCAATTAATGCGGCAAATGCCTTGGATTCGTACTTGAATAGCAAGGGCGAAAAGTATTCAGTTATTAGAAAGGTATATGCTCCAATTTGGATTGCAGGCCCAATAGAGGATTTTGTTTCTGCGCGAACTATTATAATTGGAGATGCAGCTGGTCAGACAAAACCAACCACAGCTGGAGGGATCTATACATGCGGAATGGGCGGAGTATATGCAGGAAGAGCGATATCAAATGCGCTAAAACAAAATGATGACAAATTACTCAAGGACTATAAAAATAATTGGCTCTCTCTCTTTAAAGATGAATTTAATAAAATGTTGCTTTTTAGAAACATTTTAGGCCGATTAGATAATGTAGCATTAGATGAATTATTTTCAACAATCTCTGAAACACAAATTGTTGACATATCTAACACAGGAGACTTTGATTTTCATTCAACCGCTATTTCAAAGATTCTAAGGACAAAGTCTGGCAGCAAAATAATGAAAGCAATATTCAGTAACGAGATCAGGAGACTCTTGAGTTAAGCAAGATATATAAATTCGGATATAGCAATGTTCAAAATAGGGATTATGTCAAAGCCATTGCAGTTACCTGTTTGCACGTCCTGTGGAAGACCTATAATGCCTAATGATGAGTGTGTTAAATATTATTGTCCTAATTGTGGTTATGTATTGATCTGGCGCTGTCAAAGTTGCCGTGAATTTGCTAGGAATTATAAATGTGTAGGCTGTGGATTCGAGGGTCCGTAGAATTGACACGATTAGTCGCAAGGGTAAGAATTCTCCCAGCAGAAGCAGACTCAGACATAGAAAAGGTTATCGAGAGTCTCAAGAGCGGAATTCTGCAAGGTATGGAGCTTAAAGGACATAAAAAAGAACCAATTGCGTTCGGTTTGGTTGCAATTATTGGCGACTTCTTATTGAATGATGAAGAAGGTCAAATGGACAAATTAGAAGATTTCATAAAAAATATTGACGGTGTAGGCGAAATAGAAGTAATTAATGTAAGCAGACAATCCGTAAAAATAAATCAATAACAATATGATGAGAAGTATACTTACTGGATCATTCTCGATTTCATCCTTCTTTAATAATGGAGTTGTTATTGCAAGTATTTGAAAAGATCGAGTGGCAAAAAAACAAGAGAATCATCATTACCCAAAATCCAGTTAAGGGTAATAGAAGCCAAACATCGAGATGTAGGTAAACATAGAGCACGAATAGATTCTGACTGTATGCATCGTCTTGATATAGAACCAGGCGAAGTCATAGAACTTATAGGTAAACGCAATACTACCGTAACTGCTTGGCAAACAGATGATGAGGAGCTTGATAAAAATATAATTAGAATAGACGGTCAGACTAGAAATAATGCTGGTGTAAGTTTGAACGATTCTTTAACAATAAAAAAGGCACATTCAAAAGCGGCAAAGATGATTGTTTTGACACCTTTAGCAAACAATAACATTATTACTGTTGATAGAGAATTCTGCGAATTTGTAAAGAACAGGCTGAAGGGTTTTCCGGTAGTTGAAGGCGATGAGATATCAGTTGTTATCCTTGGTAATTCGATGGAATTTCGTGTGGAAAAAGTCACACCGCGAACGATCGTCAAATTTGAGCGCTCGACCAAACTAAACATAATAGATGAGACATCTATAGATAGAAAGCCTCGAGTAACATATGAAGAAATTGGTGGTTTAAAGAAGCAGATTAAACGACTAAGAGAAATTGTTGAATTACCTTTGCGACATCCAGAAGTATTTGCAAGACTCGGAATTGAACCGCATAGTGGAATACTTATGTACGGTTCACCTGGATGTGGTAAAACACTAATTGCAAAAGCGCTTGCTTCAGAATCAGAATCCAATTTTTATATAATAAATGGCCCAGAAATCGTTAACAAATACTATGGTGAAACAGAAGCAAGACTTAGAGATATCTTTAAAGAAGCCAGAGATTCTGCTCCAAGCATTATATTTATTGATGAAATAGATGCGATTGCTCCTAAGAGAGAGGAAGCTTTTGGAGACGTTGAGAAAAGGATCGTAGCACAGCTACTCGCTTTGATGGATGGAATGTCAGAACGTGGAAATGTGATTGTGCTAGGGGCAACAAACAGACCTGAAAGCGTTGATCCGGCTCTAAGACGTCCGGGTAGATTTGACAGAGAAATTGAAATAGGAGTACCAAATGTAGAGGGAAGGCTAGAGGTTCTACAAATTCATACAAGAGGAATGCCTCTTGCTGCAGATGTTAACCTAAGGTGGTTAGCGTCGGACCTTCATGGATATACGGGTGCAGATATCAAAGCATTATGCAGAGAAGCCGCCCTGAAAGCACTTAGACGATACATACCAGAGATTGATTTGGAAGTTGATAGGATTTCTCCGGAAGTTCTCGAGATGATGGAAATAAGGAACAAGGACTTTAAAGAAGGGATGATAGAAATCATTCCATCTGGAATGAGAGAATTTTATGTAGAAATAGCACGGGTTAGATGGAATGATGTTGGTGGACTATACGATGTAAAGAGAACATTATACGATAATCTTATTACTTCTATTAAGGAACCTGAAAGCTTTAGTAGAATGGGAATAAGACCACCAAGAGGAGCACTACTATTTGGTCCTCCTGGATGTGGAAAGACTTTGATTGCTAAAGCTTTAGCAACAGAGAGTCTTGCTAACATTATAGTTGTGCGAGGTCCTGAGATACTATCCAAATGGGTTGGAGAATCAGAAAAGGCAATAAGAGAAATCTTTAGAAAAGCCAGAAGCTCCTCCCCGTGTGTAGTTGTATTCGAGGAACTTGACTCTATAGCAAGACCTAGGGGAGAAGACGAAACAGCAGGTAATGAAAGAACACTGTCACAAATCTTGACTGAAATGGATGATTCGGGAAGCTCAGGAGTCATAGTAATTGGTGTTACAAATAGGCCTGATCTGATAGATACCTCGTTGCTACGTCCAGGCAGACTTGATTTGATAGTATATGTTGCTGCTCCTGATGACAAAGCACGGCTTGAAATTATGAAATTGCTAACTGCTTCTATGCCTCTTACAACTGACGTCAATTTAGAAGATATAGCTAGATCTACTAAAGGCTTCAGTGGGGCTGATCTTGTAGCTTTATGCAGAGAGGCAGCTATTAATGCAATGCGTAATAAATCAGATACCATCATACATCTAGATTTTGGAAAAGGATTGCGTCTTGTAAAACCCTCTATAACAAAAGATGTGGAAGAATGGTATGAATTAATGAAAAGAAATGTTACATATGCTATGCCCAAGCCAATAGATAAAGCATTTTACGGATAAATCTATATATGTATATCAGATTTGCAAGAAAATGGATATACATACTAGGATTTACAAGTTTCTATACAGCTCATCTTGGAATCTTTAGGGGCATTAGTGCATGTATATATACAAACTAGCTATAATAGACTAACTGGAATGAAATACCCATTACGAAATCTAATCTATGACAAAGTAAAGCAATCCGGTAATATAACGGACACTGATTTAATGAATTACTTGAATAAAGACGGGATCTCGCTAACTGAAGCTGACTTAAATAAGACCTTGCTAGATCTGGAGATATATGGTTTAATCAGAGTTTCATGGGTTACCCGTGATAAACGAAGGATCGAATCTAAGGCAGATTCAACGTTATAGGAAAAAAAATCTCATCCTTTAAAGAGGTATTATCTATATGCCTACAAGGTCATTACAGACAGGAAGTGATGTGAGTGCTCATACTCTATAATAAAATAGTGCATCCAATGCGACTCCAATGAATATTATGACAAGATATGGTGCTGTAACTTTATATGCCTTCCAAGCAAATTCAGGTGTCGGGTCTTTTGTTAGTTTATAGTGATACAGAAGCATCATAGAGCCAGAAACTGCTGCAACTAATGTATATAATATACCTAGTCCAAAGAAATACAGACTTATCGAATAAGGCAATAAAATCATAGTATTATATAAAATGTAGCTTGCAGTTCTCTGATTTCCAATTAAAACAGGAAGCATGGGAACATGAACTCCAGCATATTCCTCTTTTGCTTTAATTGCAAGACACCAAAAGTGCGGAGGAGTCCACATGAAGACAAGCCATCCAACTAAGAAGCCAAGTAAATCGATCGAGCCTGACGCAGTTGCCCAGCCCGCCATAGACGCTGCACTTCCAGCAAAACCACCGATAACAATGTTTGAGGGATTCCATCGCTTAAGCCATACCGTATAAATTATAACGTAAAAGAATATTCCAAGAGCGATCATTCCAGTAGCAACCAGATTTAAAGTAAGCCAAGATATAATGACTGAAAGGATACACAGACCTATTCCATAAAAAAGAACTGTATTTGCAGGTAGTCTTCCTGCGGGTATAGGTCTTTTGGAGGTACGTACCATGATTTTATCAATGTCTCTGTCATAATAGTGATTGAGGGCACTTGCCCCCATTGAAGCAAATGCACCAGATAATGAGAGGAATCCTATTTGCCAAGCAGAAACATCCCATGCATCGTTTGGTGTAGCATCAAATCTGCTGCCAGCAAGCAGTGATGCAACAGCTGTGATCACAAGCACTATCACTATTCTAGGTTTAGAAACCTCAATGAAGTCTCTTATACTCACAGCTTTGGACATTTATGAAAAGGTCCTCCAATCATCCATTTAATTTATTCGTTATAGCCATGACCAATCTAGAATGAACGAATTAACAATCTTATAAATAATTGCCAATAGGAAACAGACAACAATAGCGACAGCTCAGAATAAGATTAAAAGTTAATAATGATATCATCGTCTTAATTGATAATTCTATTGATATAGGGTTTAACGTTATTAGTAATATAACTTAGCAATGTGTATATGTATAGATGTCAGTTAGAAAGAAGTGTTACTGCATGTTCACTCTTTAAGAAAACCTAGAAAAGATTAATTATCTCAAAATTCGTCTAACTAAATATATAACATGACTGACTGGGATCTGCTAACCCCTGGAATAGGTCTCACTTCTATAGGAATAGTTGGAGTTGGAATTTCACTTGCAGGGATTGCTAAGACTTTTTTAGAAGGTATGCATGCAGTGTCATTGTTAACAATGTTTTTAGGTATGATTTTGCTTGTATCAGGCTTATTCAAAGACGGCTTTCCGTCAACTGGAAAGGCAAAGTCGGCTACATTTATTACCTTAGGATTCTTAGTAACATTTGGCGTTGCAGGAGCCGTAACTGTCAGTACCCAGATCCCAAGCATATTCACATTTATCGGCTTAATGTTGATAATTTCAATTCCGGCTATGGTTTTGGCTGTCGCCTCGTATAAAAGATCTCCTTACATAAAAGCTCTTGCAGTCATATTCATTGGAGCAGCAATAGTAGGAGGTTCAACTTTCTATGTTTTTGGACTCGTTAGTCCAAAGTCTCCCCTATCTGAACAAGAGAAGAATAACAGTTCTAAAGTAGCACAGCAACAAACAGCAGCCCAGTCCTCATCAAAACCTGTACATCTTACAAAAGTAACTATTTTACCAGGTGCCTCTGCACAGGGCAATCCTAATTATAATCCCAAAGATCTTAACGTGCCAAAAGGATTCGGCATTGTGTGGACTAACAAAGACAATGTAATACATACCGTGACCAGCTTTAAGGATACTGGTAAATCTTTTGATTCATCGCTAATAAAACCAAACTCCATATACACACTTGATACTTCAAAGTTAACCAGCGCGGATTATGCATATTTTTGTACAATTCATCCATTCATGAAGGCTAAATTTACTATTGGTGGCGGAAAAAGCAAATAGCAATAGTAGCATTGTTTTATCTAGCCAGCATATTCAGAATTTAATTTCTTTAGCAAAAGATTCGTTACCAAACGAATGCTGTGCTCTCCTAGTTGGCAAGAATAATGCATCTGCTAATATCGAAGGCGATTTGAAAGAAAGTAATATTTTTGTTAACGACATAATTGTGATGAGAAATTCTGACATGTCTACGGTCACTTTTAGTATTGATCCACAGGAACTTATTGATGCTTATCAAGTTGTTGAGAAAAGCAAGTCGTGTGTAGTTGGAATATTCCATTCACATCCAACATCTAGGCCGATCCCATCAATGACAGATAGAAAATATATGGAGATAAATCCAATTGTATGGTTAATTTATTCTCCAGCCAGAAATGAATTTAAAGCCTATATATACGAAGAAGGGAAAATAAAGGGAATATCGTTATCGGTTGTCATGGGATAAGCCTTTCAGTATCTCTAGGATATAGTACTACATCCCTTACATTGTGTGCGTTGGTCATTACCATCATTAATCTATCGAAACCCATGCCCCAGCCTGAATGTGGTGGCATTCCCCATTCGAATACTTTGAGATGTTCTATGAAATTTAGCGTGTTCAGTCCCTGGTCTTTTAATCTAGCAGATAATCTCCTAGGATCATGTTGTCTCCTTCCACCTGACACTAATTCTAGATAACGGTATTGTAGATCAAATGATTTAGAAAGTCTTACATTATCTTCTTTTTCATGGATATAGAATGGCTTTAGTTTAAGAGGCCAATCAATTATAAAATAGAAACTTTTGTGAATTTCGCCTAATATTCTAAGTGATGCATCTGACAAATCATCTCCGAATTCTAGCTTTTGTCCTTCTTTTTTCAGATCCTCTAAACATTGTTCATAAGTTAATCTCTCCATTCTAGGCGGAGGTATTGGAATTATTGCTCTTCCTGATAAAGCAGATGTAGTATTCTCTTCGCCGCTGTTACTATCTCTTAATAATTGGAGGTGCTTTCCGCACTTTTTAAATAACCCTGTCGAGACATTTCTTATGACCTCCTCGGCAAGGTCCATTACGTCTTCATAATCTAAGAATGCTGCCTCAACATCAACGCTGATGAATTCAGTTAGATGCCGTAGTGTGTGAGAATTTTCTGCCCTGAAATAAGGACCAATTTCAAAAACTTTATCCATAGCCATAGTTAATTGCTCTTTGTATAATTGTGGGCTCTGTGCTAGGTAGGCTTTTCTCTTGAAGTATTCTAAACTAAATAAATTTGCACCTCCCTCACTTGCAGTACCAATAATTTTTGGAGTGTGTACTTCAATAAATCCCTTAGATAGCAAGATATCTCTTATGATTTGAAGGGCAGTTGATCTTATAATGAAGATAGCTGAAACTTTTGGATTTCTTAGATCAAGTGCTCTTGAATCTAGCCTTTTGTCAGTAGCAGATTCTACCCGTCCTGTTGGATCTATAGGTAGAGGATGAACTGCTTTTGCGAGTAGGATTAGTTTATCTATCATTAGCTCCACTGAAAAATCTTTTGCCTTACTTTTCTTTATGAATCCAGACACAATTACCACACTCTGTCTTGGTATTTCTTTCACTATCTGCAAATTATTTCCTGTTGCAATTGCCTGAACAACCCCCGTTATATCTCTGACAATTAGAAATGCGAGTTTTCCAATATCACGGATATCTTCTATCCATCCACCGATTCTTATTTCTTGTCCTATTAGAGTGTCGTCTACTTGATTTGCATAATGCGATCTGTGAATGCTATCTGTCATAATATCAATTTGTTACTTCTTTTCTTTTTGCTCGAATTCTACAAGCAATTCGATATTTCTAGCAAATTTTGCGATTTTCTGAATTTTTTGAATTGTACTTGCTGTTGATATTGAACGTAGTTGATCAGATTTCCCTGCTGCAATTATTACTCTAGTTATTTTGTTTCCATCCGGCAGCCAGACTAAGTTTACTGTCATTATTTTTGCAGGGAAAAAAAGATTTTCAAGAAACCTTCTATCTGTTGCCTCGGATTCGATAAACCATACCTTGCCGTTAAATGCTTGTTCTACTTTCTTTAAAAGAATACTGTTTCCTCTTAGAGCAAGTATGTCTGATCCCCGAAGAAGAAGGATTAAATCTTCCTCTATTCTTAATGCGCCTGTTAAAGTAAATTTGCTGATATCCAAGTTATGCTCTGATAATTTAGAAAGCTTAATTGATGCTTCCACATCTGCATATGTAAGATTTCCTGATTTTATCTTGGATTCACACTTCGCACATAAGATTCC
>JBKPEX010000089.1:0-5430 GCA_046728625.1 Thermoproteota archaeon | reverse complement strand
GTCTTTACTATTTCCGGACGGATAATTCCCATACCGAATAATTCCACCCATTTTTCTAGCCTCTCATTGTATACCATAGATTGAAGTGATGGCTCGGTATATGGAAAAAATGTTGGCCAGAATTTCACCTTTTTGATTCCTAATTTGGAATAAAATTCCGTCTGCAATCCCATTAATCCCCGCAATGTTACATTTTGGCCTGTCGCCACTCCTTCCACTTGAGTAAATTCCGCAAGGTGTTTGTATGATAGCTTTTCGTTTCTAAAAACCCGACCAATTGAAAATATTCTGGAATCTTCGGGGTTTTTCTCTGCAAGATATTTTATGGTCACAGGTGTCGTATGGGTACGCATTACCGTTCTTTGTGCCTCTTCCGCGTCCCAGTTGTCGTCCCACACTTCTTTGTGGATTTCCGAGACCCGTTGAACCTGTTCCGCTGTAGCAAAATTCTTTTGCTTTATCCCAGCTACATAGAATGTGTCCTGCATCTCTCTAGAAGGATGGTCTTGAGGAGTAAAAAGTGCATCAAAGTTCCAAAAACTAGACTGAACCAAAGAACCCTCGATTTCCATAAATCCTAAGCCGATAAAGGTTTCCTTGATTTCATCGATCAGATCAATTAGCGGATTCTTTCTGCCTATATGTAATGAAGGTACTGGAGCTTGAACATCTATGGGTCTCAGTTTAATTTTTTTCCATGCCCCCGAGCTAATTATTTCCTGTGTCAGATGTACCCTTTCTTCTAGATTGTTGTTATGAGTGGTAAAAATATTACTTGAGATATCATGGAGTATCTGTTCTTTAGCATGCTGTGAAATCATAATTTCTGTAGTCTTGTGTTTCTTTTCTATCAGGTAATCCGGACGTCTTTTTAGTATATTATAAGCCTCATTTTCTTCACTAGATAGCTTGCCTACATCGATATTTTCTTCTAAGTCTAGTTTCTGCAACATCTTTTCTTGTGTGGATAGACTACCTGCTGATGGCGTCAAGACAAGTGCTTTCTCACCCGAAGGTAGCGTTACCTGCTCTACCCATTTGTTTCTCAGAGCATTCTCAAATGCAGCACTACTTTCTTTTGGCTCGTCGAAAAGTACGTTGTCCTTTTTTTGTAAAATAGCAGATAGCAGCATTCTTTGGCCATTTGAGGTCCTGATAGCATTTACCAATCTTCTTTCAGGCAGGCCCTTTTCTATTGCAATCCTTCCTTTATTGCCAAGGCGAATTACGCTAACTGACTCTTCCTTCAATGAGACTAGATTTTTAAATTTTAGCCATTCTATACCCCGTCTCACTTGGTCAACGCCTAGACCTGTTAGGTCCACTAGCCTTTCGATTGAAATGACAGAATCAACAGCAGACAGTCTTTTAAGTAACATTTTTTCTATAGGATGAAGTTCTCCTGAACTATTAGCGCTGTCCATTAATAATAAGTTCCTCAGCAGAAAAAGACTTTTTAAACGTTTAAGTCTCTAGAGTGTTAGTTAGTGATGAGTTCTGAGGCAGACGATGATATTAGTAATGACTCAGATGTCATCGTCAACGGCAGTGATAGCAATAGTGACAACTTTAAAGAGTCCAAAATTACACCTTGGGAAGTACAAGGCGAAATCAATTATGACAAATTAATAGAGACCTTTGGTACCAAGCCCATAACTTCAGATATACTTCAAAAGGTTCAGAAATTGGCTGGAGATGTGCATCCTCTATTAAAACTCAATTACTTCTTCTCTCATCGTGACTTTGATTGGATACTAAATAAATATGAAAAAAATGAGAATTTTTACCTCTATACTGGTAGAGGCCCATCAGGAATGGTGCACATGGGCCACTTACTTCCATGGCTTTTTACGAAGTATCTTCAAGATAAATTCAACTCAAAATTGCTGTTCCAGTTAACAGACGATGAGAAATTTCTTTATAATCAAGATCGTACGTTTCAAGAAATAAAGTCATTTACTTATGAAAATATACTAGATATTATTGCGATAGGCTTCGATGCTAATAGAACAAAGATTATTGTGGATACTAAACACATTCAATATTTGTATCCTCTTGCAAACGAAATTGCCAAGAGAATCACCTTTTCGACTTCTAAATCTGTATTTGGATTTACTCATTCTACTAATATTGGAATGATAGGTTTTCCCCCTATACAATCAGCCCCATGTTTTTTGCCATCCCTTATTGAAGGCAAACCTACTCCTGTCCTAATACCCGCAGCTATAGACCAAGATCCGTATTGGAGAATGACAAGGGATGTAGCGGATCGTATGGGGTATTATAAGCCTGCCCAAATTCACAGCAAGTTTCTTCCTGCTCTTGACACTTCAGGCAAGATGTCTTCATCAAAACCTCAGAATGCCCTATTTACAACTGATGATCCAGAAACTATTGACAGGAAGGTTTCGGCGGCCTTCACAGGTGGCCAGCCCACGGTCGCACTTCAAAGAGAGTTGGGTGGCAATGCTCTTGAATGTCCAGTGTACTGGTATCTTCGGTACTTCTTTGACTCGGAAGTACAATCAGAAGAACGTCTCATAAAATGTGAGGGTGGAAACCTGCTATGCGGAGAATGTAAGAGTGATCTAGCGACGGAGTCGAAATCATTTATGATTAAATTTAAACAAAGAAGAGAAAAAGCCAAGGACATGATACAAGAATTTATGTATGATGGAAAACCGCTATGACTATAACTTAACTATGAATAAAACAGAGAAATTTGAATGTGATGACAAGTATGAAGCTGAGAAACTAGCAGGATTATTAAATACACTACAAACGTACAATTCTACCTCCATAAACGGAGTGGCGACGATCATCAGTAATGAAATTATAATTACTTTAAGCGATAGATCCAATCATAGTGTCACGTTAAAGCATTATAATGATGCTATCAGATTGAAATCCTTTATAGAATTTATACTCAGTAGGAATTTACGGATCTCTGAGGATCGACTTGAAGATTGTACGGTGGAAGTTGTTATAAACGAGTAATTACTTGACATTACTTTACATTACGATTAGTTTGATATTCCAGCGCGTCTAAATTTAGCTCAATCTATAGGGACATTTAATTATCCAATGATGTAAAAGCCAAAAAAAACATATGTCCCAGAGAAGATACATTGGTTCTTCTGGATCATACTATCTTATGCCGATTATACAAAGAGATTTTTCATAATTGTTATGGTGAATTTACGTGGGTGAGGCATTATCCTTGGCCTTGAACCAAATAAGAGGCTAAGAAATAATGAGCCCAATACGAATAGGTACATCTGGTTATACGTACACTTGGAATAAAGGTAAGCCAAGCCCTTTTCAGTGGTATCTACGCCAAGGCTTTCACTCAGTTGAAGTCAATGCCAGTTTTTACCGTTTTCCAGTAGCGAGCTGGATAAACACTTGGTTAAAAGCCCCTCAAGGTTTTACGTTTTCCATCAAAGTGCATCGTTCAATAACACACTATCATAAACTTAAAAACAGATCCCTGGAGCTCTGGAATAGATTCAGGAATTCACTAGAACCTCTGGAAAAGGTGGTCGATTTTTGGCTATTCCAGATGCCACCTAATTTTAAATATAGTCAAAGGAATTTAGAAAAAATAAGAAACTTCTTTGAACAAGGCAAAGTAGGAAATAAGGCTGTTATTGAATTCCGTGATGCCTCGTGGTGGAAGGTGGTACAAGAAATCCAAGACATGAACATAGTTTTTTGTTCGCTCGATGCACCAAAACTTCCCTCCAGTATAATATCCGCCAATGACACGGTCTATCTAAGACTTCATGGCTCTATACGGTGGTACAATTATGTATATTCAAAAAGAGAGTTAAACAGAATAGTCACAGAAGTTAAAAATTTGAATGCGTCTAGGAAGGTTATATATCTTAATAATGATCACGGAATGCTTGAAAATGGCACATACTTGTTAAAGATAACATAGCTTCATGTTCGTGAATGGGGTCTTATTTATATCCTATTTCAGGTCATTTATTGCTTGCACATATTGAAGTCAGCGCAGTCCCTTATTGATTTCGTCGATAAGTATCTGCTGTACTTTCCTAAAGTATAGACCAGTAGAATAAGGCATGAGGGGAATATACTCCTCAATCGCTTGCATAACATAAGGTACAGCTCGCTTTGAGATGTCCATTTTAAATTTCATCCAAAGAATCCTGTCTTGTGTAAAATGAATCTTATCCCTAAGATGTGATGGAACAATTTCTAAAGACTTATCTTCTACTCTTTTGTACCAGTATGCCAGAATTTCAGGATCAAGTCCATCTTTTATGTTTTTTATACCGATTGCAATTTTGTTAGTCGACGGGTAAGTGAAAGGTTCACCCTTGTACATATATATTCTTACAAATTAATGAATTAAATAAAATATTGATAATCAAGATTTATTGAGTCTTTTTGATTGATATTTTAACAATTGGCCATAACGATTGATTTCACCGGCTCTTATACGTGTAGATGAGATTGGTTTGCCGTTTTGTGCCTTTACCATATCAACCTCAACAATCTCTAGCGGTTCGAGACCGTTTTCTGAACGAATTTTATTAATCTCACATCCTTTCACTGCCGTTTCGCTACTTGCTACGAGCGCTTGCACTTTTTCAGAAATGACCGCTGGTCCGTAAGCGGCATCAAGTCTAGCGATCTCATAGTTCACATTTCCAAATTTCTTTCTTATCAGTTTTTTCAAGTTAGAAACTCTTTGTGAATAGTCATGACTAAGTTTATGCTTTCCCTTACTCCTTAAAGCAAACTCATCGCTTGTGACTCCAATTACTGTTTTACTTCCAATTTCAAATGCCTTGGAAAGTAAGGCTAAATGCCCGAGATGTACCTCATCGAAGGTGCCGCCTGTAGCAACTGTGTCGAATTTCTTGTTTTTCAAGCAGTTTTGGACAAGAGATGAAATAATATATTAGTATATTTAGATTTGACCGGTTGACAAAGATAGGTATTAAATATGCATTAAAATAGAGTACACCACTTGTATACTCATTTTTCTCATACCCTGAAAATCTATGGTATGGCTTTATTTTAGTCCTATTGTCCTTTTTGGAATATTTTTACGCATTGTGGAGGACATACATTTTCGCAAGCCATACAAAAGATACAATCCTTTTCTCTAATCATAAATGGTTTCTTTTCAGAAGCAGGATGTCCTGGAGTCTCTAGCCACTCGTATACATTGACTGGACACGCTTCAATACAGGCTCCATCTGCTACACATATATCGAAATCCACAGTAACCTCTGTACCCCATATTCCTAATTGTCCTGGAGGATCTACTGGTCCCCATACCTTTATGCCCTGAAAAGTGCCAGCCTGCTGTCTTTTTGACTTGAATTCAGGATCAATAGGGCCATCTACCTTTGAATAATTGGTTCCAGTTCCACTAAGCGATATAGTGGTATT
>JBKPEX010000290.1:0-3110 GCA_046728625.1 Thermoproteota archaeon | reverse complement strand
GTATTCTCTAATTTTATCGCTTGCAGTTGTAGCCTCTTTATGCCTACCTTAATTTGACATGTCCAGTCTTATTTTCTATAGCGTAAGGTGAGCCATCATCAGATCATCAACATCCAAAACCTCAATGACCTCTGTCAAGAGAAAATATTTGTCTAACCTAAACGCTTAGGTCACAATACTATAGATATGTTAGGCATATGCTATCCAAAGGTGAAGGTATATAATTGAAACCCTTTACCTTTGACATCAATTATGATTGAATGGGCACGATAATCATTATGTAAGGCCAAATTATATAATCGTTGACCATCCAGTCTAAATCTACCATCTTGTGATAAATCCATGCCACCTGATTGGTTATTTGATATTTTAGATGGTGCTCCTACTCTATCATCTTCTGTAACTATTCCTTGTTGACCTTTTCCTGATGCCACTATGTTTAGAGACTTTGCATAATATGTCAAAATAACTCTTCCTGTAGCACTTTCCAACTCCATATTATCACGATTATTTTTCCATTGACCATCCAGATATACTATATTAGGTTTGAAATTGGTGGTAGACTGAACTGAATATGATACTGTCTGATCTGGTTGAAAGTTTTGAGGATTTCCAAGAGGTGCTCTTGCATAATAATATCCGAGATAGATTTCAGGTGTAGTAACTTTTGTTAGATCTACTGATTGTAAACTTCCTGGTTTAATAATTGGTGTAGCGGACTTTCCTGTATTGAAACTTATCTGTTTCATACCATCTAGAGCAGCACGCTCTGCCAGCAATGACTGAATCGCCTTCTCTGTTTCGTCATAATTACCTTCACCTATGTGATCGTGTCTTATGTACCCCTGGGAGTCAATTAAGTAATCTCTTGGCCAATATTGATTTCCATAAGCATTCCATGTTCCGTGATTACTATCTAATATCACAGGATATGTTATTCCGAATCTATGAGTAGCTGCTTTTACATTATCATAACTCTTTTCAAATTCAAATTCAGGTGAATGAACTCCAACTATGACTAATCCCTTATCTGAATATTTTTTATTCCAATCATTGATATGAGGAATAGTGCGTATGCAATTAATGCAGCTATATGTCCAAAAATCTACCAACACCACTTTTCCTTTCAAAGAAGAAAGTGTTAAAGGCACAGTAGCATTATTAGGTGTATTTATGTAACCGCTAATTTGAGCAAATTCTGGTGCCTTTCTGAATTGCGACTTGTCAATTTGCTGGAATTGCGACTTGTCAAGTTTGATTGTAATAGTACTATCTTTCAGAGTTGTTGCTGTTGAGACGAATTTGTCTACTTGTTGTTGTGTTGATGATGATGCCCTGTTAAGACTAGGACTGTTAAAATACACTGCAAATCCCGCTATCATGGCTACTACTGCAACTGCCATTATTAGTGCACTTATATTGTCTTTATTCATTGTTGAAATCTTACCTTCTCCATTTATTTCCCATCTCAATTAATGACTGGAAAGGCTTCCTTCAAGATCGGAGATTTGATTTACTAGCGGAAAGTTTCCGAGTACACTTAACTGATTGGTAAAGATGAGTATGCCAACTATAATCAACATTGCACCCATAACAGGATTGAAATATTTTAGATGTTTTACTATCCTCCTTATTATTCCTGTAGCTTTTGTAAAGAAAGCACCTGTAATTAGAAATGGCACACCTAACCCTAATGAATATGCCAGCAATGAATTGTATGCTGCTCCGGGGGATGTAGCAGCTAATGTAAATATACTGCCTAGAATTGGACCTACACAAGGTGTCCAACCAGCTGCAAATGCAGCTCCAAACACGAATGAGGTAATATAACTTGTTTTAAATCTTGGTAGTTTTGTCATCTTCTTCTCAAAGTTTAAGCCTCTTAATTTGGTAGATAAAATAAGATAGGCACCGAATCCGATTATCACTATACCGCCTACTGATGAAAGCGAATGTTGAAAACCGAGTCCTGCAGTTGCTAGTACGCTGTTTAGAATTACTCCTAGAACTGCAAATACAA
The DNA here is from genome assembly GCA_046728625.1 of Thermoproteota archaeon. Classification (GTDB taxonomy): domain Archaea; phylum Thermoproteota; class Nitrososphaeria; order Nitrososphaerales; family Nitrososphaeraceae; genus DASQQB01. The sequence continues at coordinate 1,090 of JBKPEX010000290.1, read as the reverse complement.
GTGAAAAACCAAGAACAAAATATATTGTATTGAGGAAAATATTGAGTCTGAGGGATTTCCTTAGAGTTATTTGTGGCGACTGCAGTTGTCGTTGATGTCGCTGCTGCTGACCTATCTTTTCATATTGTCCATTTACATTTCTAATTTCGTTATTTTTATCACTGTTATTATTATAATCATCATTCGTTGAAGTCGATTCCTTTTGAATTTCATTTATACTTACACCAGAAAGGTATGATAAAAATGCAGGTAATATTGGTAAAATACATGGAGATATGAACGAACCTAATCCTGCAGCTGCAGAAACTATGATGCTAGTTTCTACCATGGCAAAATGGGCAGCTCCAAAATTGGCAATGAATTACTATTTTCACTCATAAAACAAAAACATTCTAAATAACTATTAATACTTATTTCCAAATTATCACCAATTTCTCGGTTGCACTAACAACATGTTTTTCATTAATTTGGTCCAGAACTACTTGATATGATGAGCAAGCAAACTTTACAATTGGGACTAAGACTATAACGCAGGAGGTATTTCTTTAAAGATGTTTAACTTGAAATGGAGTCGCGTATTGAAATAAAGAATATTCTTGTTGTTGTTCTCTTTAATTGGTTTTGTCAGGACATGAGTGAGTTTAGGAGATATCTTTCTTTCTGTCGTCGTCTTGATATCTAGTCTTAACCTCTCCAGGACTATGTTGAGGTCCCATGGAGGCATTACTGCCAGTATAATCACCCATTACTTCTACGACATATTCAAAATCATTGAGTCTTTTAAGGATCTCTGGCGTCAACCTCATGTGTGTAACATAGTGGGTTCCGTTATCATAGACTGCTGGAACTGTACCAGTAGTTGCCAATATGTGATCTCTACATTTCTGTGAGTCAGTACCTTCCTTTGTGAAAACCTCAACTGTATAAAATGGTCCTGTTTCTCTATACTGTCGATCTTGGAGCATACGTAACATCACATCATGTATAAGAAAAGGATCTACTTTAGGAAGAATTCCACGATATGATGACTCTATTTTCTCCTTTTGTATTCTTAGCCCTTCCAACTCACTAGATATTTTAGATAATTCTC
>JBKPEX010000176.1:0-2398 GCA_046728625.1 Thermoproteota archaeon | reverse complement strand
TTTTTGGTCAAGAGGATCTAGTTTTCAACAACTTGTGATGACGTTATACTATGTTGTTATTCCACAAAATGATGGCGTACTAGTTGATCGTAAAATCGGACTGATTTAATGTTAACAAACTCTAGCATGCCGTATCTAGATAGTTCTCTTCCAAATCCACTTTTCTTTACTCCTCCGAATGGAACTCGGGGATCAGAAGCTACCACGTTATTCACAGTTACTATTCCAGATTCTATTGTCCTCGACAGCCTATCAGCTTTGTCTAAATCTCTAGTCCATATACTTGCTCCCAGTCCATATTGAGAGTCATTTGCCCGATGAATAGCCTCGCTTTCATCCTCTACGATTGTGACAGGTGCAACTGGACCGAATGTCTCCTCGGAAGCTATACGCATGTTTGTGGAAATATTTTTTATAACTGTGGGCTCGTAAAAATAGCCTTTACTCTTCAGACGCTGTCCTCCCGTTAGCACTTCTGCTCCTTTTTCTACGGAATCCTGTACTAGGCTGTCTATGTTTTCTATACCTTCGCGGTTAACGAGTGGACCGATATCCGTCTCGGCCGATAAAGGATCGCCTACCTTCAAGTTTTCAGTTTTCTGAACAAATTTTTCAATGAACTCATTGGCAACCTTCTTTACTACAAAGAATCTCTTCGATGCGATACAACTCTGACCGCAATTGATAAACCTTCCTTTCACTGCACCTGTAGATGCTTTATCTATGTCGGCATCACCACAAACTATGAAAGGGTCGCTTCCACCTAATTCAAGTACGCATTTTTTTAGTTGAGATGTTGCCCTTTGGCCTACTTTGGCTCCTATCTGAACACTTCCTGTAAATGTTACTGCATTAACTTCCGAATCGATCAAAAAGTTAGCAATGCTTGAATCTCCAATCAGTGTTTGGAAAACTCCATCGGGTAAACCGACGTTTTTGAATGCTTTCTCTATTTCTATTCCACATTGCATAGTTGCGCTAGATGGCTTTAAGAGGATGACATTCCCTACGATCAATGAAGGAGCAGCAAATCTTAGCGCCTGCCAATAGGGAAAATTCCATGGCATTATGCTACCTATGACTCCGAGCGGTTCAAAGGTTATGAAACTTTTTCGCGCGTCAGTATTAACAACTTCGTCGGTAGAAAAGATACCTCCATGGTCAGCATAGTATTCCATCGCCCAAGCGCATTTCTCTACTTCAGACAGAGATTCCTTTATTACCTTTCCCATTTCATTTGTAGCAACCCTCGCGAGCTTCTCCTTATTTACCCTCAACTGATGGGCAAAATCCTGAAGAATTTCGGTCCTTCTTTTCGGATCCTTTTTCCAATCGACGAATGCTTTCCGAGCTTTTTTTGCTGAGTTATCTATAGATTCTTTTGTCATTACATCGTATTGATCGAGAATCTGTTCTGTGGCTGGATTAATTGTTCGAATCGTCAAGTGTATAGTACCCTGATCTATTTCGCTATATTAAACTAATTGAATCCTGTGAATATCTTTTCTAAGCTTTACTACTTCGTAGTCCAAGTGCAAATTTAGTTCATAATGCTGGACAAAAAAGTATACAGGATGGAGCTTACGGTCAGTTGGATGCAGTACCTACAATGTACTCTGAATGTAGTATAGAAACCAGGATCATTGCATAATATGATAATGTTTGCATGTGGGTTTATCCATGATGATATCAATTTAACACATATATGATCAAGCTATTAACTACCGATAGAAGGACGAGCTACCTAAGTATTTTGTAGAAAACATTACGTGAGATAGTAGCAGTACACTGACAGACTGGCTAAGTAACATCCCTTTGATTCGCTTGGCTGGTTGTATCTTCTTATGAATGTTCACGAAGTTTTCACTTTGGAAAGAAATATTGACATAATTTTAATTGTTGTTTAAAGCCTTTTTATCCGTTTATCTATCATTTATCCTCAAAACCATATAACTTATTTTTGCTTTCTGGAGTGCGGCGGTTTTGTGTAATTAGATAAGATATCAGTGATGCTCTCACCGTTGGCTATTTTTTTACTCAATTGATTGATTCCTTGGTTTTTATTAGGGGAATGGCCTGAGACGGATAATGAAGCGTCTTGTGCAAGGTGCAGTAATCCTTGTGAGACTGGACCTTTCTGATTATTTGCAATCTCGTTTGCTAACAAAGATAACGAAATATCAGCTAGCGTTGAATTCGTAGTCTTGGTAATTTGTGTGTAAATTTGTATGAGTACTGACCGGAGCTCGCCTTCTCTGGTCTCATTATTAGAGCTGGCTTGCTTTGAAATTTGGTCTATTATTTTCGAGTCTAAGCCTCGAGTCTGTTTCGGCTTTTGCTCTTTAGGTGGCTTACTGAGATTCAAATCATTCTGGTTCTTACCTGTTGCAATGCTTTT
>JBKPEX010000001.1:0-7695 GCA_046728625.1 Thermoproteota archaeon | reverse complement strand
ATGAGCTGTGGAACAAAGCACAATCAGGCTTCATGTCCTAAGTGTGGTTCTAAGATGAAAAGGGTTGGATCCTAATCATATGGACGAATCTATGAATGTGTGTATTTATTATTTGAAATTACCTGTAAAGTACTTGGGTATTATGCACTAGATTCTCTTTAATTCATCTCAGTATCATTATTTGAATACATAACAAATTCCATTTCTATTATAAACCAATGATAGGGTAGTCAATCAATAAAGTTTCAATGGTGCATTTTACAGTTAGAGATAGATGTTATCATATTTCTCAATATCTTCTATTATTTATACAAAAGTCATTGTCCATATCATTAGAAAATATGAAGTATAAAATACTGATCTACATGATAGCGAATTTTAATATTATTAATTCTTTTAAAAATGTAACAAATGAGATCTTAAAATATAACACCTTTATTCTGTAACTCTGATGGCAAAAGTTGTTGTAGGAAAGACTACGGATATTCCAGAAGGAAAGCTTATGCACATAACTGCTGCTGGAAAGGAAATTCTAGTCACTAATGTAAAAGGAAGTTACTATGCAATGAGTAATATTTGTAATCATGCTGGAGCTGAACTTCATGAAGGTGAGTTAAAGGGCAACGAATTAACGTGTCCCTGGCATGGAGCAAAATGGGACGTTACAACAGGCAACCTTATATGGTTTCCACAGAAACTAAAGCCAGAGGAATCTTTTAAAGTACAGGTAGAGGATGGTACTGTATATGTAGAACTCTAGATATATTGCATTATATATTCTGTACATGAATTCTCGCACTTATATTATACGGACAATCACTAATCAAATGAACTTCCATATTCAGTAAGCCTCACTGGAAACTTAGATACGATATGCTATAGATCATTGTATATACCTTATAATCATTAATTTGCTTACATCATATTTTGCCAGCCATAGTTTACACCATTCAAACAAAGCAAGTTAGTTGAAATAATTTCATTCATTAGATCATTGAATAATACGATTTACTTTCTCTATATTGTATGGATTGCCTCCTAAATAAAGGATAATATATTAATACGTAATTATAATACTAAAATGAAATATTATTTTATTCTAGCAATAGGATTGCTTGTATTATTTATCATATTGTCTCTTGCCATTTCTCCAGATATTAATCCTACTGGTTCTCCGTTAATTAATGCTGACAAATCTGTTTTTACAATTTTAAACAAGTCCCACATTCCAGCACTAAATCAGTTTATGGTTCATCTAACACAGTTTGGCAGAGAATATTTTTGGATACCAGTATTAATACTTCTCTTTGCCTTTGGGGGATGGACTGGAAAAAAAACAAGTATTATAATGGCGATATCATTTTTGGTATTAATTCCACTCGTAAGTGTTGTCAAAGATGTTATTCATAGAGATAGGCCTATTATTTTAAATGAGTCATTTATACTAAAATCAGATTCTGAAAGTTCCTTTCCATCGGGACATGCGGTTATAGTAAGTGCAGGAGCGATTAACACCTTAATGCTATTTAGAGGTACATTCAAAAAGAATATTATTTCCATTTGTCTCACTATTGAAGCTTCCCTTGTATGTTTTTCGCGTGTATATGTTGGAGGTCATTATCCACTTGATGTAGTAGGTGGAATCATATTAGGCGTTGTCATTTCTCTTATCTTTATAGGAATATATCGGCACGTAGAATCAAAAGTGACAAATGTTTTTCAATTTTTAAAACCAATTAACAATAAACAAAGAAAACCAAAAGGTAAAATAACAAAGAGATAGAGTAGTTAATATTTGATAGTAGTAAATCGAGTTTTATCGCCTAAGATAATATCTGTATCATATTACGTAATAAAGTAAATGTCTTGTGCAAGAGAAGAGAAAGTTGTTGTATATAATAACTATAGAGTATGCAAGCAATTTTGTTAACCCTGTGAATAATTGAATATACACGAAAGCGTCTAATATATTAAGAAATGAGATTTGTTATTCTAATGAATTAACTAATTAACAGTAAGATAGATTATGGCTTCGTATGCTACAAGTAAAAATCACTGGACCAAAAAGATATCATATGTGATTTATGTTTCATCGTTAAGTTTTTCGGTGTATCTGCGTAAATTGGAATGATGGTATAAAGAAATTTTTGAATTAATTCTAAATCGCTGTTTACAGATGCATGTTAAGAATTAATACCATTGCTATGCTTTACAAGAATATGGCTGAAAGCGACAGCAGCAACAACAGCAGCTATCAACTGCAGACGATACTTAACTTATACAATTCGGGTATTCCGGCAGATATAATTTCATTGCAACTTGATATTAATCAAGAGGAAGTTGACAGGATTATTGAGAATATGATTAAGGAGGAAGAGAGAAAAAAGATCTCTATTAAACAAGCATCTGATGTTCCTTCTCTAAGTTCATTTTATCTTGATGCTTTAGTTAATATTGATTCTGCCATTAAAATGGCTCAATCCAGAATTTGGAAGGCGCTAAAAGCGGAACCAGAATTCAATATCTCGTTTGAAGAAACAAATAACATTTTAGAGAAATATGCCAAATCTAAAGTCACTCTTGTGATTTTACATATTGATCTTGTCGGCTCAACTAGATTATCTATGACGCTTCCTGTTGACAGGCTCGCAACAATAATTCAAGCATTTACTCAAGAAATGTCTCTAATGATACAAGCTTATGGTGGCTACGTACTGAAATACATAGGAGATGCAATTTTGGCATTTTTTATTGTTCGTGATGGTTCTGAAATATATTTGCCCTGTATCAATGCAGTACATTGCGCAAAATCCATGATTAAAGTGACTCGACAGGGAATAAACCCAATTTTAAACCAGAATGATTATCCAGAAATGAGTGTACGAATCGGAATAGACGTTGGAGAAAATGCAGTTGTACAATTCGGATGGGATACACATACTAATGTATTAAGCAATAATAAAGAAAAAGGTTACGATGACGATAAACAAATCATCATAAAAAGACCGCATTTGGATATTCTTGGTTATACTGTCAGTATTGCGACTAAAATGACTACACTTGCAGCACCGGATCAGATTGTAATTGGTCAATCAGTATATGATACGATGGATGACGTTCTTAAATCCAGTTTTCAAATGTTATCCGTTAATCCCGTCGTCTGGAATTATCTTAGCGATAATACAGGCAATATTTATCGAGTATACGGAAGTATGTAAGTAAGTATTAGAGAGGAATTTAAAAAAATGTAATGTGCTACATAAAAAATTTTCACAGATATTATTCTGCATTCAGCTATATACAAAATATTTTAATTATGGATCAATTATCTTAATTACTTTACAAAGCCATGTCATCCAATGGCTAGTTTTCTTGCATTCTATTCTTGTTCGATATTGCTAATAGTCTTAATCTTTCCAATTAAATCATAAACTTATTATTTAAATTATAATTCTCTACATATAAGCGAAGTTGGCCCAGACTGGTTAAGGTACGAGCTTCCCAAGCTCGGGGTCGCGGGTTCAAATCCCGCACTTCGCATATTCCTACTTCAACCACATGTGCGCACCCAATTTTGTATACAAAAGGTGATTTTTTGTATACAAGCACTCCTACATTTGTCGTCGTAGCTATCGTTCCTATTTTTAATCAAGATAACAAACAAAATAAGCTTTACAATAGAAAAAGTAGATCATTGTATGATCCGATGATCTATGTGATTACTTTTGGTTAGCAAAATATACAAGACACTCAATAACGATGGTGAGTACAAAATAATAATGGACGCAGATCCAAACAACAAGACCAACAACAAATTGAGAACATTAGTTCTGTCTACAAACGTCAACGACTATGACACAGGTGAACCTATTTTAGAAGGAAGCATTAGAAAGACAATGACTAAGAATAAAATTCTTTAGAGTTAAGAAGACGTACATCGAGATTACTGCCGCTAAACAATTTTATCGCATTGGGAAATTATCCTTCTTTCTTTCGTCAAATTCATTTAGAAATACTAGTGATTGTCTCTTGGAGTTGTTATCTTTTTTATTATTATCTTTGCACAACTTGCTAATTAGATGACTAATCATTTTATGCTGCTGAAATATTAAAGCTATCAATAAAGATTCGGCTGAGTAATCTTGACCTTTAGCAGTAACTGATTCAGAATATTGTCGAATTTCTTCTAACATTTTATTAAACAATATCGCATTTTCTTCTCTTAGAGCATATTCGAAGCTTTTCCATGACTCTATCTCTTTGTCAAGAATATCATCCTTGTTACTATCGAGCTTGTCATTTGACGTTGTCATTTAGTTTCGTTGTACTCAGAAATGTGACATGCACAAAACTCTCAATTGTTTTATTCTTCTCTTTCCCCTCATTTGTGCTAGCTATTCTAAATGAAGGAATTGTCCGGCCCATATAGATATTTGATTAGAAGAGTAGCTAATAAACTGGAACGATCCTAATATCTAAATAAGCCATTTAGAATAATGAAGCATATTGGAAAAGGATAAAACAAAGAAGATTTCCAAGAGCTTAAGTAGCCCTACCTGAAAATTGAAATACTCTGGATCGAGTATTCTTAGGGAGAAGCAGATGACTGCAGCAGCAACGACGACAACAACTTTTGTCCTAATGCATGGCACTGGACATGGAGATTTGCATCAACTCTACTGATACCTGTCGGCCTGTTTGTTAACTTGCGTGAGCTATCTTCACCTGTTCAATATAAGCTACTCGTGAATCGTTTTTGAGATTATTGAGTTCTGTTTGGTTTTCAACTTTTATTGCAAATCCTTTGATAGCGTGTTCATAGATATGAAGCACCATAGTATCTTTTGTCTGAATCTCCTTTGCTATTGACGCAGGTGTATCAGTTGTATTATCCTTTAAAACTACGATGTATTCATTAGGTACAGTATCATTCTTTATATCAGTTACATTGATAATCGATCTAGGTTGTTGTTGTACTGTTGCTTGGTCTTGTGGTTGATCTTGTCCTAGTGCGTATAACAAATGTAAGTGAGAAAAACTTAGAAAGGATAGCAAGGTAAGTATTATTATTAATATTATTGTTGTTGTTGATGCTCTAATAGTTGTTAATGAAGTTCTATTATCTTCAAAATCCATTTACAAACGATAAGAATTCTCCAGAGTTATATAAGGTTAGCAACATATCGGTAAAATTAATATCTGTTTATTTTGTCTAGAATATTTTATATATTACTTTTATATTTTCGTTCGAATATTTATTTTTTAGCTTCAGTGGTTTGCTTATAGCGATGATATGTTACAGAGATGAACATTGCTTGATTTTATCTATTTGGGCTAAAGAAAGATGAAGAGGAAAAAACCGAAGATACTAATTATCATCAACGCACAAAAGAAGAAATACAGAGGTTTGATACATCAATGCAATGAAAAGCTATTCCTGTATCATCTAGTATTGAATATAAGGAATGTTGCAGCATTCTAAAGTTCTATTGGTGAAATATATTTGCCACTAATACATTACTGTAGTAGATATAGGTGTCTCTCTTCCGAAGGACGAGAAATCATATAAAGATAAATACGTTGTTTCCAGAGTATCTTTGAAGACATTGACAAAAGTATGAAAACCTTAAAGCAGCATACTTTTTCAGTAATAATACTACTTGCTGCCGTAATAATTGCATCGTTAATGACACTGTGCAGTTTTCAACCACTATTTAAGAATATTAATGCGATCCAATTATCATCTCAAAACATTATATCATTAGCTCATAAAACTATAAAGGTAAAATATGAAACTCCTACCACTTTAATTTCTGGAAAGTCTATTATGCCCAATTCTATCCATGAAAGAATATCTTTCCCTTTATTTGAAAAGAATAATGATAATGCCATATCGTCATTACCTCAACAACAACAACAACAACAAGAGACCAGCGAACATACAGGTAAGATTCTAAGCAAAGGAAAAAGCATTGCCCTTGTTCTACCCACCTTTACCGCTGCAGCTTATAACAACTCTTTCTATATTTTTTATCAAAGGTATGCTCATATTCCATATAGGACAAATGTTACAAAAGACTTGAATTTACTTTCAAGTAAGGTAATAATAACGAATTTGACCTCTACAACTACTACAAGATCCGCATTTACAATCCCCAAATTAATTGATAGTTTAAAGAAGAAAAATATAACAATTCTGACTGACCCTGATGTAGATAAGGGTTTTATATTTAAGAGAAATAATGCAAATTTATACGATGTAATAATACTCGGACATCAGGAGTATGTTACACAAAAAGAATATGATAACCTAAAAAAGTTTGTAGTTGATGGTGGAACAATGATAATTTTAGACGGGAATGTATTCTATGCCGAGGTAAAATACGATAGAATTGATCAAACGATAACATTGGTTAAAGGCCACTGGTGGGCCTTCAATGGAAAATCAGCATGGAAGAGCATTGGTGAGAGGTGGAAAGAGCAGACAGCACAATGGGTAGGTAGCAACTATCTTTGTTATGAATGCGTTGGTAAATTTGAAAATGATCCATTTGGATATAGACCGCATGAAGAGCAATACATCACAAATCCTAGGGACATTATCCTCATAAATTATAACGCTTCAATTGTATTATTTGGTGACCAACACTTGATGAAATCCAAGCCGGTTGTAGCGACATATGAACTGAATTATGAAAAAGGAAAGGTAATTGCACTTGGAATTTACTCTGATGATATATTATTAAATGACAAGTTTGACATATACCTCCATAATTTATTAGTGCGAAATGGAGTAATATTTGGAGATTAGCTTTTCATTATTAACATACAGGCAGACATATCCGAGGGGTATACAGCTCATTCCATGCAGACGAGTCGGAAAAACTCGCAACAAATTGGTATACATTTGACAAGTGACATATTATTGAAGCCGCATTTTATATCGGTATCAGCTAGAAGATCTTAATAATCAGAAAAAAGAATGGGAGTACACAGTACGATTGTTTGACTCAATAAAAAAGAAGTTTCAGTTTAAATTCAAAGATAGGACAAATGCTGCCAATATTTTAGCAGCTGCATTAGAAGATTTTCTGGAGAAAGAAGAAAGGGGAAGAGAAAGAGGAAGAAAAAGAGAAGGAGAAAGAAAAAACATTCTGATAGTAGTATTAGGTATTCCCCGGGGTGGAGTAATAATAGCAGATATTGTTGCTAAAAAACTCAAAGCTTCTGACTTTGATATTGTATTGCCAAGAAAACTCCGAATTCCTCATAATGAAGAGGCTGCTTTTGGCGCTATAATGGAAGACGGAACTGTTTATTTGGATGATAGACTTGTTAAAGATTTGGACATTTCTGCAGAGTATATAGAAAAAGAAAAAAATTTACAGCTACAAGAAATTGAGCGCAGAAAATCATTATATAGGAACACAAGCAAACAACAAAAAGAACGACAATTACAAAATAAGATCGACGACAACAAGACTATTGTTGTAATTTTAACAGATGACGGAGCTGCGTCAGGTGCTACTGTTATAGCAGCTGCTAGATCAATTAGAAAGTCTTTCAGTCCAAATAATAAATTGATAATTGCACTTCCGGTAGCGCCAAAAGAAACTGTAGAACTACTAAGAAAAGAAGCAGCAGTAGATCACGTAGAAGTTGTAACAGCGCCTTCATTTTTTAATTCTGTAGGAC
>JBKPEX010000251.1:0-3820 GCA_046728625.1 Thermoproteota archaeon | reverse complement strand
CAAGTGGTGAACATTAATTCTACTCCTACTGCCCCTTACACCACACGCTGAAGGTCAAAACCCATTATATAATATGAGAGCTATTATTCTATATCTAAGAGATGCTATTCGAGCCTTTAGTTATCATATTTACAAAGGTCTTTGCTGGTATCTTCAAATGGCTAGACCAAAATATGCTGATTTATATTTTAACTACTGCAAAAAACTTTGAATATGCAATAGCGTTTTGTTGTGCAATACTCTTCTTATTGGCTACCGTATTTATCACATTAAGACAAGCAAGAAAGCTACCCACGTCGTACATCGTACAAGTAGTTGACATGTACGGACAGAAGGCTACGCCTGTTGACCTTAGAGTTGTTTTTAAGACTTTTGACGCAGCTGAGAGTTATGCTCAGTTCTATCGTGAAGTTTATAGTGAACAGTACAAGTTTCGTGTAATTGGAGTTATGGATTAAAAACAAATCGATATTATTCTATTCGAGGAGAATCAATCCAATCCAAAGAGCAAGAGAGAATTGTTTATAGTTATGACGAGTACCTCAAAAGCCAAAACCAAACAGGGTTTCTTCTTAGTCGTGATGTTTTGGCAGAGGAGTTTCTAATGCCACTTTATCAACAGTTTCAATTAATTCGATTGATCCATTCTATGAGTGTTATCTATTTAGCAACGAGAGGTTTTATAGGTAAGCTGAATCTAAAACTAGCACCACTTTGATCCCGATTATTTTCAGCCCATATCTTTCCCCCATGGGCCTCAACAATATTCTTCGAAATAAATAAACCCAGTCCTGTCCCTGAGCTAGAATTTGTGGCAAATTTAGAAAATAGCCTAGGCAGAATATCTGGAGTTATTCCAGAACCTGTGTCTTTAATATTTACAATTGCATTTTCATAGCGATTATTAGTCTCGTCATCCTCATCCTGATACTCACGATAACATTTAATAGAAATTAGTCCGCTTTTAGTAAATTTGATTGCATTAGTTAAAAGATTATAAATGACTCCAGATATTCTTGCTTTATCCGCTTCTACAAAGATAGTGCTTTCTTCAGCTTCATAGACTAACTCTGGTAGTTCTCCTTGAGAATAGCGGCTATAATTATCCACTTTATTTATTGGATTATTATTTTTGAAATCTACTACGACGTCTGCTATCAAATCACTAAGATTAAACCGCTCTAGTTTAAGCTTTAGTTGGTTATTTTCAATTCTTGTTATATCCAGTATATCATTTGATAGTTTTTGAAGCCTATCAGCATTTTTAAGTATCAGATTTGTAAAATGCTCTATGTTTTCAGGTTTATCTCTCAATAGTTCAGAAAACCCTAATATAGACTGGATAGGAGTCCTCAATTCATGAGCTGCTATATTGATAAAGTCCTTTTGCATTTTATCATGAACCTTTAACTGTTCATTGGATATGCGTTCATTCCAAAGCAAATCAAATACTGATTTGAATGAATTTACTGTAAGTTTTCGATTAGAATAGATGACAAAATCAATTGCTTCTATAAAATCATCTGTATTCATTTCTCGAATCTCTGATCTGAACAGCTTTTCACAATCTATAATCCACATGTCAAATGACGACTTATCATTACCATTTAGAATTGTGATAGCAGGCGCATTTTTAGTTATCCTATTTACAATTTCAGCGTTCTCCTCAGTCAAAGGACAAATGATTTTTATAGCTACCTCCTTTTCTTGTGATGCCCTTATAATATAATTAATAAGTCCTAATTTATCTATTCTAACCATTGCCTTATCATTAGGAAGAAATAAGAGAGCCTCTTTTTTCATAGATTTTACTAATTCAGTAAGAATGTGACTTGCTTTTTTCTGGTTGGTAATCACTTGATAAAATTCATGCTCTACTCCTCCTTCTATTTGTTCAATTCTCTGTTCTGCAGAAATGGATCTTGTCCATAGAGTATCAAATACATATCTCTGATGTCCTACCAGCTCCTTTACATTACTGTAGATAATCTGTGCTGCGGGTTTTCCTTTTTCGTGATAGGTTGCAGGAGCAAGATATTCTCCCTTACTAATGTAGAGATTGCCTTTAATCCCGTCTAAATGTCGAAGCTCCTCTACCATTGTCAGCAACTGTTTGCAGAAAGAAAGATTATCTTTGGTAATTTCAGTAATATACCTTAGCTTAACTCCTCTCTTCTTTGCATCAAGAAATGCCTCCTTTAATACCGCAATTTCAATTGCTAATGACGGTCTTGTTTGGTCTACACAGGCATCAATCTCGTTATCGGTTTGTTTTAGAAATTGCAATACCGTGTTTACAACAGTTTCGACTCCATAAAATATCTGGGTGATCTCTTCTGCAGATGATCTGCTATTTCTACTGGCGTAAAAAGAAGTCGAAACCATAACCTCTGGATCACAATAGCATAAAATAGAATATATAGGTAATTTGGCTGCTCTTCTTATCTGGATACGCTTTCCTCTTAATATCTATCCTTCTAGTGCACGATATGATGTGGCTTTACAAATGTATGTAGGAAGAAGTAAATAAGTCAAACCTTTCTTTTTTTCTTTATTGTATAAATATCTATATTCCTATCCTATCCTCTCACTCTCTTCATAGTGCTTTATTTGTTATAGTTAGCCATCATTTTCCTTGTTCTGTTCCCTAAATGAGGTTTGATAGTGTATATAGTAATGGCAAATAATAATATCAATAGCAAGAATACTGACATAGAATTAGATAGATTCAAGCAAATTCTAAATACTAAAATTAACTCAAAGAAAAATCAGATATTTTTATCACATAGTAGGACATATAATAATAGTTTGCAATGTGAAATAGATTGCTTAAGACGGGCTTTAGGATGACTACCATCAAGGACCAAATACAAATGAATGAACGAGAAAGTCAGTCTTGTTCAGTCCCTCATCATGCTTAAGTAGTGCTGCAAGCCTATTTTCTTAGTAGGTGTTACATTCTTGTGGCGAAGCAACGGTAATGATAGTCGAAATTATGATAACAAATCCAATATTACTACTATTTCTTCCTCCTCCTGCTCCTCTATCCTTGTATTAGATGACGAACCAGATATTACTTTCCTAGTAGAAACTGCATTAAAAAGAAATGGATATAACGTCTTTGGTTTTACAGATCCATTCTTAGCATTAGAACACTTCAAATTAAATTCTAAAAACTATGGTCTGGTTATTTCTGATGTAAGAATGCCTGCAATGAACGGATTTGAATTTATTACGAATATTAGACAATTAAGTCCTGAAATAAAGGCTGTTATAATGACTGCATTTGATGTTAATGATGACTCTGAATATGCTATTCATTTTAAGGCTCAAAAAATAAATGGCTTTATCCAAAAGCCAATATCACTTCAAAAGTTGAATGAAATAATAAATCAGATAATATGATGATAATAATAATTTAGTCTTCTAAGGTTGTTGTGTGTGCAGTACTCTAACAAAGCGAGTTTTTCGCTATAGGTATTTGACATAAATAACTTATCCTAAATAATTAAGTAAAAGGTTAAAATGCAATAGTGAACAAGTAAGTATTGAGAGGCATTGCAATGTTTGATGAAAGAAGAAGAAATAACAATACCCCCTCCTCGCCCTCTCCAGTTTATGGAACTGCTATAGAGACTTTAGAGGAATTAAAAGCAGCAAACATTGGAAGTCATTATCTGATATTATATCCTAATTTAGATACATTAAGAGAAGTATACTCTTCATACATCAAAACTGCACTCTATGAAAGAAATGAGATTATCGTATTTCTTCCATTCTTTGAAACGGTCGATAGTGTAAGACTCATATTAACAAGAGA
>JBKPEX010000093.1:0-3700 GCA_046728625.1 Thermoproteota archaeon | reverse complement strand
TCTCACTACTGAGCTTATTTGCAATGACATTGGCCGTAGGTGCAGTGTATGCTATTACAACTTTTGGCCCCAAATTGTCTTTACAAAATAAGATAAAGAAGATGCTGCTTTACTGCCGAATTCTACCAGCATAACTAATCTTCAATATCACGAAATACACGGGCTAACTCGGCCGAATCTTTAGTGATGACTTTGACATTCAGCACCAAACTAATGTGCTAATGAAAATGAATAGACTATTCACAATTTAGCCGCGGGAGATATTTCACTGGGTCACTTATATTAATAGTGCTTGAAAGGAAAGCAACAATTATCGCATTCAACCCAAATTACATTCTTTCGCAAAAGTCTCGACAAACAAGATGGAAAGACAGTTGATAATTATGCTGCGAAGGCCAATAAGAATAAAAACGATTTTCCATGTTAACAGTGCTTCATTACTATAAACAACAGCTAGGAAAATAGAAGAGTGATTTAGAAAAGAGAAAGAACAACCGGATTACATTTAACAATTTACAAAAGCAATAATAACATGATGATAATGTATTATTATAATACCCATTGAATATCATTTGTATCATTATCTCGATATTAGTGGTGGTAATAATAATATCTTTTTTATCATCATCATCCTCTTTACTTAATTCAGTGGGAATTACCTATTCTTCTTCTCACTCCTCCTATGCTCCTTCTTGTATAACTTATACTCCGTATAAAAGGCTCATTAGCGTTATGTGTGATTCTGTAACTCTAACGCAGATATACACTCAACTTAAAGATGAAAGTGTTCTAAAAAAAGAAGGACATACAAAAAATGGGGTATGGCTATTAAATGCGAAGTTACTAATTGCAAAAAATTCAAAAATTACTATTGACTCAAATGACACTTCATGGCTAAAGATAGTCTCAGACGGAAGAAGAGCCAATAATATTTTAGTTTATGGCAGTATGAAAATAAATTCTGTGAAGGTAACATCATGGAATCCTAATACTAATAACTACGATACAAATCTAGGGCCTAAACCTAGAGCATTTGTTAGAATTATGAAAGAAGCAACAGGCACAACAGACATTACTAATTCAGAGCTTGCATATCTTGGATATTCTCCTTACACGCCTCCTCGTGCAGGAGTTACTTCTGGTCTTAATTATGATGGTGGCAACCAAAGTGTATTAACAAATAACAACATGCACCATCTTTGGGCTGGCATTTACACCCGTGGAGTATCTAATATTGTTATTGAAAAAAATAATGTACACCATAACTACCATTATGGATTAGATCCACACACTGGAAGTAATCAAATTACAATACGAAACAATATAGTTTACGATAATGGAGAAGAAGGAATAATTTGCTCTTTAGATTGTTACAATATAATAATGGAAAATAACGAAGTATATAATAATACTCAAGCAGGCATAATGTTTAGTAGAAATGTGTCTACTTCTATTGCCAGAAATAACAACATACATGATGAAACCAAAGGTATATTCCTTTCAGAATCACATAACAATCAAGTCTATAATAATACAATTTCAGAAAGCGAAGATGGAATTTATCTAAAATCAGGCTCCTCAAACAATACAGTATATAATAATACCATTGTACATCCCAAATCAAATGGCATACATATTAATCTGGGTTCATCAAGAAACACCTTCTATTCGAATATGATAATCATCAACGGTAATTCTACTGTACATGGAGTGAATGTTCAAGACAAAGCAGCTTCACTTGACAACATATTCAAGAATAACCACCTTGTCAAGTCTAAGGCTTTAAAAATGCAATAAAGGGAAAGTCAGGTTCGTCATCTACAATTAAAATTCTATTATTATTTTCCATACTCGATTATCTCTGTGGTCTCTCTCTAACCTCCCGACGTACACCATCTATATGTTAGACGCATAAATGGAATCAGAGCAATGATTCCTGTTCCTAGCAGCATTCCCGCGATACAGATGTTGAACTTAGTTACTTTGAACATAGGATTATTTTAGTGCAGCGAGTATCACTAGTGTCCTCACCATTATTACTAAGAAATTAAAATGCTGTATAACAAATTAATGTTCTTCTTAATGGATCAAATACAGATAGGTAATAACAGGTAAATCATTATGGCCTTTTCGGAATACCTTCTAAATAATCATGAGTAGTTTTAACAATTCCTTTATACAAATCATATATGATTTCTACTAGGATTGAATAACTACAAGACGCTATTGTAATGTATGGTTAAAAAAAATGAGCTGAAACTTGTTAGCCCAAGTGTGGTCAAAGAAATACCAAAGATATCCGGAGGAAGATCTACTGCACTATCTTCAATTGTTATATCAGTCGTTGTCATACTAGCAATTTCTCTCATAGGACTTGGTTTTGCTTATATGGTTAGTAATCATAGTTACCTGGATACCGTTAAAGGATGTACAGGCATGATACATGGCTTTGAACAACAGGGTTATTACACTAACATGGAACAATTTAAATCAGCATTAGGATCGTGTAGTGGCTAAGAAAACAGCTGCTTAAATTGGCTCTGTTTTAGAGCCATATTCTGTCATATTTTGCAATTCTGTTTTGACGGACTAGAATTTTTTGGATAGATGAGTGGATGGAGTAGATTATTAGAATGAATAGTATGTATATCCAGTGGATTTACCCGAGTTTCTTTTGTACTTTATGAAATGTTGTTTTGGTATTTCGTAGTTGACTTGGGCATGGATTTTCCTTTTTTCTAACTGCTCAATTTTGGGATGACAAGAATAACAGTAATGACATCTAATACAAACATGAGCACTTCTCTTTGTACAATCTATACATTCACTATATGGAAAATGGCTGTCTGAGATGTACTCATGCATATAGATGAAAATACTGGTCGGTTATCATAAATAAAGTGAAAGGGATGTCATGGGGAGGGAGTGTGGTAGAACGAGGAAGAACAATAAGCTAGCTCAGGTTGCTATTCCAAGAGAAGATTTACCGATATTTCTCTGTGTAACAAAAATATTATTTCTCCCATTTGTCCTGGTTGCAAATCAATTTGTTTATTTCTTTTGCGAGTTCTTCATTATTTATTGGTTTCCGGATAAACAGATTTCTATCTAATGAACGGAACTCTTTTTCTCTAAATTCCTTATAATATAATTCGCTAGCCGTAAGAAAACACATTTTAGCATTGTTGTCCTTCTTCTTTATTTCCCGATATAATTGAAAACCATTCATTTCCGGCATTTTTATATCAAGAATAATCAGATCATATGAACCTGGTTTATATTTTGATAAAGCTTCTTTTGGGTCATTAAATGCATCAACCTTGTAACCATAATGCTCCAATGCCATCACAGAAATCTTCGTGAGGTCAGGTTCGTCATCCACTATTAAGATTCTGTTATTATTTTTCATACTCAATTATTCCAGTCGATCTATTTCAAGCTGCCTGCAGTACACCACCTGCATGTTAGACGCATGAATGGAATAAGAGCAATGATTGCTGTTCCTAACAGCATTCCCATCATGCAAAGATTGAATTTAGTTATTTTAAACAGGGATTATTATCGCGTAGTAATATTGTCCCATGGAAATCATTATTAATCTCCGAATGAGGTAATAGATATCATTGTCAAAGCCAAAATCAAAAACCATAACATCAAACAAACATTCTGTATATTTAGCAGCATCAGATTACCCTAAATA
>JBKPEX010000036.1:0-20737 GCA_046728625.1 Thermoproteota archaeon | reverse complement strand
CTAAGCCAACAGTTGTTACGATTCCAACTGCTAATACAGCTATTACTATACTCGCGGCAATGCTTGCGTACTTAATGCTTTTATTCATCAAGTCAAGTATGTACTTATTTTATATAAACGTTCTAAATGACAAAGGTATATGTGAAATCTAGAATACAATATTTCAAACTTAAATATATTTGCTTATTTGTATGTATATATACATCTTCAATCTAAACTTTTGAAACTTTCATCAGATCCGCAATTTTAACTGCCATTCCATAACGATCTTCTTCACTTTTCATATGCCTGTATATTTTTATTAAATCTGGTAAATGTCTCATTATATTGAATTTGTTTGCTACTTTTAGCTGAATAAATTTGAATACCGTAGTATAAATTTCAAATCTTTTTATTACTGCCTCTGTATAACCTTTTACATCATTTAAATATTGAGTAAACAACTCTGCACACCAGGTTGCAGGAATTATCCCCTCTCCAAGCAATGAATATACTGTACCTATTGATTCACCTACACCTATTGTTTTTCTATCATCTGTAAATGGTTTACAATATGCAGGTGGGCTAATCCTAACAGGTCTTCCTACTTTTTTTATTATCTCACACCTATATTTTTTTAAAAATTCATCAACAAAACTGTTGTTTCTTTTTCTCTCAAAGTCTCCTGCTCCTATATGTGCATAACCGTTGCCAAGAGGAAAATACCAGAAATAGCCTGTCATTGAAGGAAATGCCTTCAGATAAAAGTCATCGAATGGAGTTCTGCTAGTATCATATTTAACTTTGTATTGAACACATGGAATCCACATTTCATTTTGTGGTTTTGGAAGATAATTTCGATGAAATCCCGTAGAATCAATTATTATATCAAAATCTGATTCAAGATCTCCTTTTTTTGGTATTTTGCCAAACTCAATTTTCGTTCCTCTTATCATATCTTGAATTAACTTTAGTTTGTCATAAATTACCATCCCTTTCAAATGAATATCAATACTGTTATCATGATCATTGTTAATATTTCCAAGATCAACTTTCATATGCCTTCCGCTATGCATAATATAATTATCAAAATTTAGACCACATTTCTTAACCAAACCAAACATCACATTCTTACTCGTTGCCCATGCACAGACTGCATCATGTTCTGATTCACGCATTCTCTCAAAACCTACGATATGGTTATCATGATCCTGGCTCAGATTATTCATAAGATAGGCTCCTGCAACGCCTATTCCCACTACCGCAATTTTCATGAATACAGGATAAGAAAGTTCTCTTCAATAAAAATATTGACAAAAATGATATTAGTATACTATTCACCTGTACACATAAGGAGATAGAAAACGATAATTGTCATCAAAGAAAATTCAGATCCCCACAGCTGCACGTCTAGGACTGACATTGTTAGTTGTAGGAGCAATACTGGTGGGAACAGGAAGCTATCTGCATAGAGGTGCCTTTTCTCTTTATGGTTTAATTATGGTAATTGCAGGATTTTTATTGTATATAATTACTTCAATAGCTGTAGCAAAGAAAAAAAGGAAGGAGAAATGATCAAGTCGCATTATGACAGCAATGGTGACGAAGCAAACTTTTTTTGATAAATCGGAGTTATGACTGTTGTTATTATTCAGACATGATATAAATTGCAGGCTTAAATGGCCTAGATAATTTTGCTTTTGAGGTAGGATCGGACTTTTCTGGATCGTCTTCTCTATACAAGATTAGCTGATCCTCGGTATTTTTTCCTAATCCTTCTTCATTTTTTATTTTATGCCTAATGTTGATACTATCCAATAATAAACTTGTGGCATCGCCTATAGCAAATATCTCATTAAAGTCATTTGCTGCTAAATTTAATCTTCTGTTTCTAATGTCAATTGGTTCAGATAAAATATCCTCAATCATCTTTCTTATTAATTTAGGATTTTCCTTTGCCTTTAGTGCTGTCTCTGGGTCTTTTAGTATCTCTTTCATAATATCCCCAAAATTGGTCCTGTTTTCTAATAATATGTGTTGGAGAAGCTTTTGATATATTTTTATTTTCCACTGCGCTGAAGTATAAATAATAATTTTCTTTGGAATAACCTTGGATACCTTAAGGATGTTCTGAAGATCGGATACCAAATTCATAGCAAGATGTTCTGATTCTTCTGCTATCGGATCCTTTTTATCTTCAACAGCTTGTGGCCAATCAGCAAATATAATTGAATGTGAGCTTGACTGGTCAGCTTCTCTAATTTTCTCCCATAATTCTTCACTTAAAAATGGAGCAAATGGAGCAAGCATCCTAATACGGGTATTAAGGAATGCAAATAAAGTTACAAAAACAGCATGAGAATTTTCTCGTCCTTTAGCATTAATCCTCTTCTTATACCATTGCAAATCTCGATCAGGTAAATAAAGTATATTATGTAATGCTTCTCTTACTCTCAAGTTGTTCATAGATAATGTGATATTTTCAATAGTATGCTGCAACCTACTAATAAGCCATCGATCCTCTAATTCCTTCTCTTTCTTTGCGTTTTCTCCCACTCTTATTTCTGATTTTATTTTTGACTTCAATGAGTGCATACCATTTTTCTCCTCCATCTCTTTTTTCTTAAATGAATATTCGATTCCCATATCGTAAATGTCTTGCAATTTGGATCGAATTCCATTAACCGTATCAAAGTAAAAATCAGCATCCTGCAAAAGTTCTGCAGAGATTAGTATCGCTAAACGAATAGCATCAGCGCTATTTTCTCTAATAGCAGCCCGCAATGGAATAATATTGCCAAGAGATTTTGACATTTTCTTGCCTTCCATTAAAACGGAGCCATTGACTACGATTTGCTTTGGCCAGTTTTTCCTATCAAATATAGCAACATGATTAAAAATGAAAAATGATAGATGATTTGGAACCAGATCTCTTCCTGAATGTCGCGTATCTAAAGGATAAAAGTAGGAAAACTCATTTCTTATCTGCTCGACTAGTGCCGTTGGAACATTACACTCTGTAGCAACCTGTAATGCATTACCCTTTCCTAGTAATACATAATCAAAGAATATGTCACTAATGTCATTAGCAGCTGCATTAATGGTAGAATCATTGCTGAGGTCTTCGCTATCATTGTTAATGTATTTCGCAAGTATATAATAGGCCATATATATAGAAGAATCCGAGAGACTTTCGATAATCCATTCCTGATCCCATGGCAACTTAGTACCAAGTCCAGATTTTCTTGCGCATGCTCTTTCCCTTAACCAATCAATTACATAATTGAATTCCTGTCTAATATCTTGTGGTACTATATCCATTTTATTGACACATTCATGAGCTAGATCTTTCCATTTCTTGTCCCCATAATTTAAAAACCATTGATCATCCAATAGTTTAACTACACATTCAGAACCGCATCTGCATTTAATGGGCTTATTTATTAATTCAAACATTATATCAGCAAAATCAGCTCCAATAATCTGCTTCTTTACATTGTCCTTTGCCTCTGGTACAGACATACCAGCATATCTACCTGTATTTTGTGCCATTTTTCCTCTGTAAAATTCCTTGGAGTATAATTCATTAGTGGCCTTTTCCAACTGCGGATCATTTTGATTAGAGATATTGAATTTTTTTACTATCTCCGCAGCAGGTGTTTGTGTTATTACGTCACTGGATATGGATGAAGAAGAGAAGTCAGAATGGTAATCTTCCAAGTCAATTATTGTTATAGGTTTTATATCTACTCCCTGCAGTTTAAATTCATTTATAAACAACTCATTGTGTTTTAAATCCTCAAGGGCCTGATAATCATATGGTGCATGTGCTGGAACAGACATTACAATTCCGGTACCATTATCTGGCTCGACAAATGAGGCTGGATATATGGGTATCAAAACCTGTCTAAGTGGGTCCTCAGCATATTTACCTACCATTTCTGTGCCTTTTAAAGTAAATTCTATCAAGATTTTGTGATTTAGAAATTCTAATTTTCTGGCGGCCTCCTTGGTCACGATCCATCTTTCCTTGTCATTACTATCAATCTTTATTTTGACATATTCGCTCTCTGGTTTAATCCATAGATTTGTGACGCCGAAGATAGTTTCAGGTCTTAAAGTAGCTACTGGAATAATCACTACTTCCTCGTAATTGTTATTGTTATTGAAGTTGTTGTCTTCATCTTTTTTTAATTTAAATTTAATTAAAGTATACTCATTAAAGTCGGGTTCAATATCTCCAATAGTATCGTGTTGACTAACAGGATTCTGGTCGTTTGGACACCAACCAACCGGATGTGAACCTTGATGTATTAATCCCATTTTCTGTAAGGTTCTAAATTGCCATGAAATAAACTTTGAATAAACCTTGTCCACAGTAGTAAATTCTCGTCTCCAATCTATCGAATATCCCATCTCCTTCATTCCAAGTTTAATTTCGTTATGGAAATAAGTAGCAATTTTTATTGGTTCAATAAAACTAGATATTACGTCTTCGGGAAGATGATAGACTTTTCTGAAGGTGTCTATTATCTCTTTATCTCCTGCTGCAATCCTGCGGGACATACCAAGTATAGGTGTGCCTGTATAATGGAAACCCATCGGAAATAATACATTGTATCCTTTCATTCGCATATAACGCGCATGCACATCAGCAAGAGTGTAAGTTCTCCCATGTCCCAAATGCTGTGGTGAATTTGGGTAAGGGTAAGCTACAGTTATAAAATATTTTTTCTTTGCAAAATCTGGCTCTGCTTGGAAGATCTTCTGTTTCTCCCATCTTTGACGCCATTTTTCTTCGATTAAAGACCAGTCTATTTTATTATAAGTATTTTTATTATTCTTATTGTCGATTATCATATCGTGTTGTATACCACTTTTCTAATATCATATATTTTTCATAATTAATTCTTCTACTGAAATTAAGCTCTCTTTTATTTTGTCTTTAAGTTTACCCCCACCCTGTCCAAATCTTTCATCACCGCCGCCTGAACCCCCTATATGAGTAGAAAGTTGCTTTGCTATCATACCAGCCTTTATATTCTTTCTCCTTGCTTTTTCACCAACAAACACTACCACTTTAATCCCTTGGCCCTTTGAAATTAAGGCAACATATACTAGTAATGGCTCAATTTCAATAGATTCTTCTCCGATAGCGATATAATACTCATCATCTAGCTCATCATCGTCATATATACTATAAAATTTAATTTCACTCGAAGATAACTGCTTTGCATCGGAAGAAACAGATTTTGCCATCAAGGGAGCGATTTTTTTAAGTACAATTCTGAATTTTTTCTTTACTTCTTCTGCATCCTTTATATTCTTTTGAAGTGATTCAACAATCTTTTCTTTACTCGAACCTAAATATTGTGCAAGGGTATTAAGCTGATTTTCTTGACTCTGTATATAGTCAATTGCTGCTTCACCGGCTGCAAATTCTAATCTAACTATACCATCCTGAATTCTTTCAGATTTAATAATCTTAATTAGACCTATTTCGCCAGTCTTGCTTATGTGGGTTCCGCCACATGCTTCAATATCCCATCCTTCAATGTTTACGATTCTGACGTTGCTTGTGGGAACAACACCACCTTGGTATATTCTAAAGGTATAGTTCTGTTCGGCTTCGCCACGGTCGTATATTTTGATTGTAACCGGCAAGTCCTGTCGTATTACATTATTTGCAGTTTTCTCAATTCTTTCTATTTCTTCTCTATTGAGAGCAGAATGATGGGTAATGTCAAGTCTAGCATATCTTTCTTCTTTAAACGCAGAATTCTGCCACACCCATGAGCCAAGATTGATTCTGGAAGCTGAATTGAGTATGTGTGTAGCACTGTGATGTTTTGTAATTAATTTACGTCTTCTGTTGTTTAATGTTCCATGAATGATATTGCCCTCAATAAATTCTGTTGTTGGTTGTTGCAATTTATGAATTACAACATCTGCCTGCTTTATTACATCGATTACATTTTTACCATCCAGCTCTCCCATATCAGGTTCTTGGCCGCCACCACGTGGGTAAAATGCAGTCTGATCCAGTATAACATATTTGTTATCCACTACCTTGAGTATTTTTGCAGTAAATTCATGTATTGAAGCATCTATATAATATAACAGTCTAGTAGGTATAATATTGTCCAAACCATAAACAGGTTTTTGATGATCCCGCACTGTAGTTTGTTGGCTTATATGAAGTTCAGCAAGTTTTGTATAGAATGTAGATGGTATGCGTTCTATCACTTTCATTTCCATTAAAAAATCTGGAGTAACGCCATCTGATTCGTACATTCTAATAAGATCGTCTACAGTCAGCTTCTTTTTACCATTTTTAGTAGAAGTAGCTATCACATCCATTCTTTCTCGAGATCCTACATATCTACTAGATTCAATCTGTAGAATTGTTCTGACATCTTCTCTATGTTCTTCAAGTTCTGGGTATATCTGCTTAAGATAATCAATATGCATATCTGCTACCTCTTCAAGTTTTAGATTCCAATGCAGTCTATCCATTATTGAAAGTGCTCTTCTTAAAATCACTCTGAGATTGTATCCACCGCCGACATTAGATGGCAAAGAGCCATCCGAAATAGCAAATAATAAAGTACGAGTGTGGTCTGCAATAGTATAGATTGCTTCGTACGGATTAATTATGCCGACAAGGGTATCGTACGATATTTTTAGCTCTTTAGCAATAACTGATTTTAGTGTCCTAGTATCGTAACTACTATTAGTCCCACTAGACGCGTTTCCTACTGCTACAACTCGTTCTCCTACATTTAGTCTATCATCCAGTTTACTTGTCACAAGGGAAAAATATTTGGATAGAATTTCAGGATTTTCAGAAGTTCCTGTATAAGTAACCAATTTTTCTATAATGGGACCGAAGGAACAATCATAACTTGTAGGTGTTCCCATTGTAATCCATGAAAATCGTTCAAGTCCTGCACCCATATCAATAATCTTGTTGGTACTTATACGATAATCGTTTTCGTTTCCTTCGAATTCTGTAAAAACAGCATTGCCTAACTCAAGCCCATTTACAAAATATTCTAGCGAAGAACCAAATGCTCCTGCACCCATCCAGACATCTTCTACAAAAGTAATCTCCTTTGGTTCTATTCCAAGACCACTTGTAAGCAATCCATAATCTAGATCTATGCATCTGTCTTTCCAATAACCACCTGGAGCATTAGCGTCACATGTCTGTCCGATCATACAGAAGCTTGTATAATGTCTGCCGCTTAAGCCTACATTTTCAATGTCATTGAAACGTAAACACATTTGAGGAACAATAAGTGGATTTGCAGGTAACTCGAAAACCACCTTGTTTTCAATTACCCTTTGGAAATCAACAATTGACGCTATTGTAAAATATAGGTCATCACGCCATCTGCAAACTACAGGATATCTTCGTATTACTGAATGATTGTTTGAATTAAAATATTCCTCTATTTCTTTCCAGGCATTAACGTAATCAAGTCGTTTTCTTGTAGGTGGTTTACCTACAAATCCATAGTTCTCATGATCCGGACAAACTGCTCTTTCAATCAATGCCCAAAAGAACTTATTACAAACATTGCACTTTTGTCTTATAAACCCCATTCTATCAAATAATGAAACTTTGTAATACCTGTTTGGATCAGATGAGAAGAGATCCACAAGTTCCTTTTTCCCCAACCTTTGCTACCTCGGTGTTACAAGTTACAATATTATTAACGCTTTCGTAAAACGAAGATAGGTTTAATATACAAAAATGAAAACGGTATGGATATATTTATATATTTTGCAACTTCTAAGTATTAGATAGGGATTGTTCTATGAATCTTTGATATGCTTCCTTAGGTGCAGCACCCACTGTTCTAGCAATTTCTTTGCCTTCTTTGAATAATAGTAATGAGGGAATTGATTGAATTCCATATTTCATCGCGATTTCTCTATTTTCATCAACGTTTAACTTCGCTACTTTTATCTTACCATTCATGATCTTTGGTAATTGTTCTACAGCAGGACCTACCATTCTACATGGACCACACCATTCTGCCCAGAAGTCAACAAATACAGGAAGGTCAGACTTTAAAATCTCTTCGTCCCACGACTGGGTTGTAACATGCGTTATACTCTTGTTCATTTCTTCCATTAATCAAAGTATTCACAATCTACTATTATATACTTAATCTTATGGTTGTTTTTATTATACCAACAAAATAATACTGACACCAACGTTTTAGGTTGTATTTGTAGGAATAAAGCAATAATACCCTTTATCTAAGATAAGAATTACAACAAGAAGTAGCAGTCATTATAATCCGATATTGTATTGCAGTATTTCTATTCAAATTTTAAAGATGCTGGCATAAAAACAAGGCTATCGTTCTTGTATATTGAAAGGTTAATTTAAGGCCTATATATTACAAGATTAATTACGACTAGGTCTTTGAATTGAGCGATCAGTTACAAGAAGAGGAGGAGATGGGAGAGTGGAGAAGAACGAATTATTCTTCCGAAATTAACTCATCTCTTAGCGATAGCGAAGTAATAATTATGGGGTGGGTATCACATGTACGTGACCATGGTAATATCAAATTCATCATGCTAAGGGATAGAGATGGTGATATTCAAGTTATTGCAAAGAAAGATGAGTGTTCAGAACGATTATTTGGACAACTACAACAGATAAAGGAACACAGCTCACTTGCAATCCGAGGCAGGGTTAGATCACAAGAGAAAGCGCCTAACGGTGCAGAAATTATTCCATTAGAAGTTAAGATTTTTTCTGTTTCAAAGAAAGCTGCTCCCTTCATGATTCAAAGTAAAACCTTGTCGGTTGGTATTGATACACGGTTAGATTTGAGAGCAATTGACCTGCGTAGAAATATTTTTCAGAGTATCTTTCATATTCGTCATACTATTTTGAATGCAGTTAGGCAGTTTCTTATGAAGCGAGAGTTTATTGAGGTAAACACACCAAAAATGATTGCCACTGCTACAGAAGGAGGTGCAGCATTATTTCCAGTATTTTACTATGACAGGGAAGCTTTTCTGGCACAAAGCCCTCAACTATACAAGGAACAATTAACTATGGCATTTGAAAATGTATTTGAAATTGGTCCTATATTCAGAGCTGAACCATCACGTACTAATAGACATCTCTCAGAGTCAACGTCTATTGATGTAGAAAAGGCCTTTGTAGGCTACAAGGACATGATGATGTTGCTTGAAAATATGATCTCGAACATTATAGATTCAATCAAAGAACGGAACATAAAAGATCTTAAGTATATTAATTTTCAATTACCAGATATTGAATTACCATTTCCAAAATATTCCTATTCTGATCTTATAGATAGATTACAAAATCAAAATGAAATTATCAAATGGGGTGACGATCTTTCCCCGCAAGTAATGAAAAGCTTGCCAGATAATAGAATGAATGGCTTTTATTTTATTATCGATTGGCCTACTTCTGTTAAGCCATTTTATATAAAGCCAAAGTCTACTAATAAATCCGAGGATGTTTGTGAATCATTTGATCTTATGTATGGTTCTCTAGAAATATCATCTGGTAGTACAAGAATCAACAGAAAAGACGAGTTATTAGAAAGAATGAAAAAACAAGGATTGAATACACAGGCATTTGATTATCATTTGAGAGTATTTGATTATGGAGTTCCTCCGCATGCAGGATTTGGTGTAGGACTAGAACGTCTTATTATGGCAATTACAAAAATTGATAATATACGTGACGTAACATTCTATCCTAGGGACATAGATAGATTAACTCCATAGACAAAAGTGTGGTGTAAAAAAGGACAAGAGTGACAGGCATGGTTTTTGCGAAGGATGATATAAAACATCTTGGTTGGCTTTCAAGAATAGAATTAACAGATAAGGAACTTGAAAAGTTTACTTCTCAGATTGAGGAAATAATTGGATATATGAATAAACTCGATACAATCCCCTTATTTGAAATTGATGAAGGCCAAATTGGTCTGCAGAAAAAATTCTCTGAATTGAGAAGAGATTTTGCTAACCCTTTCAATTGCGACACTTTAAACAGCTCAAACAATAGAAAAAAAGAGGGATTTGTAAAAGGACCTAGGATGGTCTGATTATATTGCAGAGTCTACTTCATCTTAATGCCCAACAGGTTCGTCAAGGTATCAAAAATGGATATTTTTCTGCACAAGAATATATTTCCCAAATTCTAGAAAGAATACAAAAAGTTGATGATAAGATAAATGCATTTATCACGGTGGATAATGATGGTGCTTTACGACAAGCATCTTTAATAGATAAAAAAGTACGTAGTGGAGAAAAAATTGGAACGCTTGCAGGTGTTGCAGTTAGTATTAAAGATAACATATGTACACAGGGCTTGAAAACTACATGCGCTTCAAAATTATTAAAAGAATATGTTCCACCTTATGATGCTACTGTGGTCAACAGACTGAAGAACAGTGATGCGATTATTGTCGGAAAATCAAATCTTGATGAGTTTGCAATGGGCTCTACTACTGAATTTAGCAGATATGGACCGACGTGCAATCCATGGAATATTAATTATGTTGTTGGTGGTTCTTCTGGAGGAAGTGCAGCTAGTGTTGCAGCGCTAGAGTGTACAGTATCATTAGGATCAGATACAGGTGGGTCAATTAGATGTCCTGCTAGCTTTTGTTCTGTAGTAGGATTCAAACCTACTTATGGTCGTATTAGCAGATTTGGACTCATATCCTATGCAAATAGTCTAGAACAAATTGGTCCAATTGGTAAGACTGTTTTGGATGTTAGGATGGTTATGGATGCAATTGCCGGAATAGATGAGAATGACCCGACAACAATTGCTACAGCTATTTCTTACGCAGAGGAAGAAGAACAAGGAGAAGAGCAGCACCTACAGAATAATGATAAAAATAAAAAAAATATACGTGTTGGGCTGATTAAAGAACTTGTAGAGGGATCAGAGCCAGTAATTTCCAAGTGTATATATTCTGCAATGGATATATTTACAAAATCAGGTTGCAAATGTGAAGAAATATCAATTAGGTCGGTAGATTATGCTCTTGCATCATACTATACAATAGCAATGGCTGAAGCTAGTAGCAACCTTGCCAGATTTGACAATATTCGTTATGGATTTGATTTCGATCCTGATGGTTATGAATGGAATACATATTTTGCAAAGGTTCGCAGCAATTTTGGTGACGAGGTCAAAAGGCGAATAATTATTGGCTCGTATGTTCTCTCATCAGGATACTATGGAAAATATTATCTTAAAGCCCAAAAAGTCAGAGCAATGCTAAAACACGAACTAAAATCCTTATTTAAGAAATATGATATTTTAATAGCGCCTACAATGCCAGTTTTACCTTTTACATGCGGTGAAAAAATAAAAGACCCATTAAAGGTATATCTAATCGATATTGATACTGTAATTGCCAATCTTACTGGTATACCTGCTATATCAATACCAGCAGGATTTAGCAATGGCCTTCCTATGGGTTTACAAATAATGGCCGATGAGCTGCAAGAACAGACACTATTTAATACAGCATTATTATTTGAGAAAATAGCTAATATTAAGACGGAGTATCCTGAACTATGTTAGCGATAACAGCCATAAAAATCGGTCTTGAAATTCATTGCCAGTTGACACATTTACAAAGCAAATTATTCTGTCCATGCTACAGTGATTATCGTGGGAAGACCGCTAATACAAATGTATGTCCCATTTGTTATGGGCTTCCAGGAACTCTTCCACTTCTGAACCAAAGAGCGATAGAATCTGCGGGAATGATCTCGCTTGCATTAGGTTGTCAAATTCCTCAAAATTTAGTATTTTATAGGAAAAATTATTTTTATCCCGATCTTCCAAAAAACTTTCAGTTGACCCAATATAATGCGTACGGAATTACAAGCATCGGTGTAAATGGAAAATTATATTATTATGGGGATGATGTTGACGGAGGTAACGGAAAAGTTAGATCAAAATCTGCCAGAATTAGAAGGGTTCAAATTGAAGAGGATCCGGGAAGATTAGTTTACGAAAATGGTAATATGGATACAAGCTTTTATACTCTAATAGATTATAACAGGGCAGGAATATGCCTTGTAGAAATTGTTACTGAACCAGATTTTACTGATCCAAAGGATGTAAGAATATTTTTGAATAAAATTACCTCTATTATAGAACACTTGGAGGTATGCAATACGAATCTCGAAGGGGCTGTCAGATGTGATGTTAATGTATCGATTGATAGCGGGAAAAGAGTAGAAATCAAAAATATTGGCTCATTTAAGGAAGTAGAAAAAGCTATCACATATGAAATTGCTAGACAAAAGACAATGTCATTACACAACATAGAAGTCAAATCAGAAACAAGGCACTGGGATGATGCAAGAAAAGTAACAAAGCAACCAAGGACTAAGGAAGAAGAACAAGATTATCGATACTTTCCTGAGCCTGATATACCTACAATAATTCTAGGAAATGAATTTGTATCTTTAATTAAAACAAAAATACCTGAATTACCTGATGCCAGAAAAACCCGATTTATTACTTATTATAATCTTTCTGAACATGTATCTCAGGTATTAATTGATAATAAAGACCTTGCAGATCTTTTTGAATCTGCTGTAAAGATTTATTCGCACTCTCCAAAAGAAATTGCGAACTGGATTGTTACGGATCTCGTTGGATCTATAAATGACGCTAATGCTAAGAAGAAGCACGAGCTGAATGAAGGGAGTGGCAATAAAGAAAGAGGACAAGAAGAAAAGGAAGAAGCAGGTAGAAGTGGTTCTTTGTTGTCTGAATTGAAAATCGGATCCAAGCATATAGCTGAGCTAGCAAAACTGGTTGATCAAAATATCATAAACAGAAATACAGCAAAGAGCATTCTTAGTAGAATAGTAAACACCGGAGAGATGCCTTCACAGGTCATAGAAAAAACAGATACTATCAAGATAAATGACAAAAAAGTTATTTCACAGGCCGTAGAATCAATATTCAACTCTGAAAAATCTGCTGTAAAAGATGCAAAGCAAAATCCTAATGCTGCTAATTTTTTACTTGGTAAAGTAATGCAATTAACGAAAGGGAGAGCAGATCCGGGAATCACGCTTAATTTAATTAAGGCAAAATTAGACATAAAGTGACTTATCGCATAATTTATGTAATAACTGGGTGATGTAGATATAACTAGATTTAACAACACAAGTACAAATATAAAATATATATTGTATCGCATTCTAACAAAAATCTAAAGTATTGTATAATTCCCACGACTATCTTGATATATGTATATATATTTTATAGTCTCAGTAATAGAGATTAACATCCGCCTTGCCACAAATTAGGATATATGTACAGCGTATAGTTTGAGTTTTAAATGATAGGTCTAAATAGGCTCCCCTAAGGACTTGATATATGGATTATAAAAGGAAGCCTAGATTGCTAGGTCTAATAGTAGCAGTGACATTATTAGGATCTTGCTTATTTTTGATTAGTTGTATTGCTTTATTGTATTTTCTTCCTTTTCAAGGACATCAACAAAAACAACAGGCATTTGCTGAGAATATGAGTAACATGGGATCGATGGATTCTATGGGATATACTAATTATACATCAAGCAATTTTATTGTATATCAAAATGTTACAATGAACATAAAAATCGAATACCCTGCAGTTTGGAAAATAGCAGAACATAATTCTGCAAATAACAAGTTACTCGAATTTATTGCTCCTCCTGAAAGCCACATGGATATCTTTCCTCCTGTAGTTACAGTATCAGTAAGAAATTTGACCTCCAATAACGTTACACTGGCTATGTATACAAAAGAAAATCTTGATGAGGCAAAACGGTCTTTACCTAGTTTTCAGCTTGTTGAATCAAATGATACCACTCTTGATGGTCTAAAAGCGCATAGAATAGTATATACATTTGTCAGTTCAAATCCTTCTGCACAGCTACACTTTCAAACTATGAATATATGGGCAATAAAAGATGATAGAGTATATACATTTACATATTCTGATTCGAGATCAGAGTACACTAGACACATACCAATCATACAGAAAATGATCGATTCGTTTAAAGTAATATGATGATGTCATCGATAGTATTGAACATCGTGGGAATTCAGATCTATCTGCAGGATTATCATCACTAGCAATCTAATTAGTAAGGAAGTCGTATACGATTGAGAGTATAATTGTCATCTTTATTGCATCTTATTCTTATTGGGTTATTTGATGGCATAGTATCAACAGCTGTAATGACCCTAACTGAGGTTCAGTCATGGAAAAAATGGGGTCTTGTTGGTGTATTTGAATGGCATGAGAATCAAATGATAATAACACGTTTAATTCATCACTCTGATAATGATAGGGAAAAAGTTCATTTCATTGGGATCTTTTCTCTTCACTTCCTAAATGGTGCTCT
The DNA here is from genome assembly GCA_046728625.1 of Thermoproteota archaeon. GTDB lineage: Archaea > Thermoproteota > Nitrososphaeria > Nitrososphaerales > Nitrososphaeraceae > DASQQB01. Next base: position 6,311 of record JBKPEX010000036.1, on the reverse strand, counting down.
AGCAGGAATGGTCTTTCCATTTGTTGTTTCTGTCTTTACATTTTTGACTGTTGTAACTATGCCTGTAACCGTTTTACTAGGAATAGTATACGGTTTTGCACTCTGGATCCTTACATTAGTACCAATACATAAACCGATAACTAGATTTTCTCCTTGGAATCACCCTCTAGGTCATATGCCAGCACTAGCGAGCCTTAGCGGACACATAATTTATGGACTTGTTCTAAGCATTATAGCCACACTTACCTTATAGAGCAGAGCAAAAAGTAAAGGTGACTTAAATACTTGTTCCTTTCTTAGTAATAAAAGATAAGATAGAGACGGCATAAAAGGAATTCATTTTGTACAACTAGCGGCAATATAACAATATGTTGATAATATCACCAAGGTAATCAAATAACATCTGTTAATATATAGACAACAAATGCAAAGTGTTCTATACAAACTCCTTTTGATAAAGAAAGGTTTCTAAGTTTTTTTCTTCACTCTCCCTTTTCAATTTGAGTACGATGATAATTATTTTCTGTTGTCATATATTCTAAATGTTGTACTACCATGGGCAAGAAAGCTCCGACATCTGTTACAATTCCAATAGCTTGGGTAGTTCCCCTATCAAGAAGCTTGGTTACAACTGGTTGGCTTATATCAATAGCAACAACCTTGACATCTGCAGGAAGCATGTTTCCAACAGCAATTGAATGTAACATAGTAGACAACATCAAGACCATCTTTGCGCCTTTTAGTAGATCTTTATATTCTCTTTGTGCTTCAACTATATCTGTAACAACATCTGGAATAGGACCATCATCTCTGATCGATCCTGCTAATACAAACGGAATGTGATTAACAATACACTCATACATAACACCACGTTTTAAGATTTTTTTCTGAACCATTGCTTTTAAGGAGCCGGCCTTGAAAACTTCGTTAATCGCCTGCATATGATTTCTATGTCCTCTGACAGCAAGAGTACCATTATCAATGTGCATTCCTAATGATGTTCCCATTAATGCATTTTCTACATCATGAACTGCTAATGCATTGCCAGCCAAAAGTCCATGTATATAACCCATTTGAATCAACTTCGCAAGAGCTTCAGATGCACCTGAATGTACCAAAACTGGTCCGGCAACTACAATTATTTTATAATTATCATCATCCCTATTCTTTTTCTTAGTAATGTTATAAATGTCACTTGCCACTTTTCGCGCAATTTGCTGTGTTGGACGTTCACTTGAGCTATTGCTACTCATAAACTGAAATATATCAATACCTTCTCTGGGACGCTCTTGTGGAATGATTCTGATTCCTTGTTCCCCCACGACTATCATATCGCCTTTTTTTATATCGCGAATCATTTTGCATTCTGCTGTTTTTTTAGAAGTATTTAGTAATATGCACTTGTCCATCATCATATTGTTAACATTGATCCAAGAATTATGATAGTATATCTGTGTAGCATTATTTGTTGTGCTATAGAAATTGTCAGGCATTACCATATCCTTAATTGCTGGCTCCAAGATGACTTGTCTCACATAGACAGGTTGCGCTCCTTCTCTGTATACTGACTCTAATAATTCATCTAAATGTTGTTGGTTTTTAGCCTTTATTAAAAGACGAGCATAGCTTGGATCTCTCTTTCTCTTTCCAACTGTGAATTCAATAACTTGAAAGTCACCTTTCAGATCCATAATCTTATCAAAGATTCTTGTCATTATCATAGAATCAATAAGATGACCTTTCACCTCAATTTCTTGTTCATATTTTTTTACTATCAACTGCTAAAGCAAGTTATGTTTATTGTAATTCTCTACTTAAGTATTGATTTATTTATATTAGTTATTTGTTCTGCTGTTATCACTGCCTGTTGGATAAAGAGATCCATAGCTATTCATATTTTCATTATTTATTTAACACCCTATAAAAGAGATAGATAATGTTCTTATAACAATAGCTATATCCTACTATATATATGGAGATAAAAGTTGTCAAAAGAATCTGAAAATGAGAAAATTCAAGGTAATCTGAGTGAAGATGTGGTGACACAAGATAAAATAGGTGCTCAAATGATACCAGAAGAGGAGAATGGATATGATGCCGATAAAGGAGGAGAAGAACCAGTAACAACAGAGTTAGGCTTACCTCAACAAGAAGAAAAAGAAGTCGGAGAAGGAAAGGAGGAAGAGGTACAAGTAGCTAATAATGATTACGAAGCAAAGGTACTGCCAGATAATGAAGAAGAAGATAAAGAAGAACAACTGCTAACTGCTACAACTAAAAAACCTGCATCATTGAAAAGGAAATCTTCTTCCTCACCAAGGAAACAACTAGGACGCAGACGAATACAACAACAACAACAACGACTACAAAAGGAACCCAGTTTAGCAGATGTATCTAGACAATTAGATAAACAATCTTCCCAGATTGATAAAATACTATCTATGCTTCAACCAATACAAAGGCAGATAAAGGGTACAACAACATCTGCTGCAAGACAGCCTCAATTAATCAAGCAATTACAATCTCAAACGAAGCAATTACAAAGACAGCTATATCAAATACAGAAAAATGTACAAAAAAATAAAAAGACAGTGAAAAAGAAAAAATAAAAATTCTATTATTATAACATATGCATAAATAACATTCCACTAATACTGAAATTACAAAATTTTTTGCCTTATGTATATCGTAAATTTTCTATTCATATAGAATTATGATGAACGTAGCATAATGATAGTGATAACCATGGTCACAATCTAGCAGAGTAGCAGCAGCATTTGCATGGAAGCAACAGAATTTGTTATAGAAATATTGTGTACTGGAAATGAATTACTGTCAGGTACTATAGTGGATACTAATGCTCAATGGATTTCCAGTAAAATAACAGATGCTGGTGGATGTGTAAGGAGAATAACGGTAGTGGGAGATGAAGTAAATCAAATATCCTCCGCAGTAAAGGAATCCATTGAGCGCAAACCAAATTGGCTAATTGTTTCCGGTGGTTTAGGACCTACTTATGATGACAAAACTTTGGAGGGAATCGGTACTGCTTTAAATTTGAAGCTTGTGCTAGATAACAATGCAGTAGAGATGCTACGGAAAAGTTACACTTTACATGGTTTAACTACAAACTATGAGTTAAATCACACTAGATTAAAGATGGCTAGGATTCCAGAGGGTTCAACCCCTATTCAAAATCCTGTCGGCAGTGCACCCGCTGTACTAATTGAGATTGCCAATAAAACTACAAAAATTATTTGCTTACCAGGAATACCTGAGGAATTGAAAGCAATATTCTCAGAAAATATATTGCCGCAAATAAAAAAAAGTATTAGTGATTTCTATATTGTACGTTCCTTTTGCGAAACAATTGGTATTAGTGAAGCAATGCTTGCTCCTACTCTTTCTCGTATCGTCGACATGTATTCGTCTGATTCAGTTTACGTGAAAACACACCCGCAAGGTTATACCAGTGATAATAAACCTAGGTTGCGTATCCAGATAATTTCAAAGGGAAAAGATAGATCGAAGGTTCAAATTAGATATAGCAATATTTTAAATATACTAATTGAAAAAATTGAACTGCTAGGAGGAGAAATAAATAGTAATATCAAGCTGTGAACCGTTTTATGCACGTGTATAGCCTACGATACACATATACAAAATCAACAATGCGTTATATCATACTGGCAACAATTTCAATGAGTGATATCAAATAATACAAGTAAATAAACAAATAAAAATGATAAGATCAAAGAACAGGAAATTTCAGTATGTTTAAACTATATAACTCCAATATCTTTTTTTATGATATTTTACTAGAACAATGTATTTACTTAGTTCTTAAGGTATAGAATCTATTATCGGACTGAGGAGTCAATATACATACCATGGCAGATATGAATAGTGGATCTTTAATGTCTATGCCTGTTTCATCCATCTTGAAACAAAAAAATACCGTAATACTGGATCAATTTCAAACTGCAGCAGATGCTATTGCATCAATGAAACAAAATTCCACACGCGCCGTTCTTATCTCGGATAAAAAAAATGAGATTGTAGGATTGATATCGAAAACTGATATTATATATAAGGTCGCTTACCAACACAAATCTCCTGCCAAAGTACCCATTATGGATATAATGTCCTCCCCGATAATTTCTGTACCTCCTACAGTTTCTATTGCAGACGCTCTTTCAATAATGGAAAAACATGACATAAGACAGATCGTGGTTAGTTCAGGTCCTAAAGTATACGGTATTATAGACAGAGAAGACATCATAATCAAAATAGACAGAGCCGTAGCAGAAACTGCAGATGCATTTAAAATAGATTCACCTTTATGCATTATGAATCCACTTGCATCAGCTTCTTTAGCAGATAAAAGATCAATGTTAGTTTGTCCTCACTGTAGCACTGAATACAGTGATAAAGAATCACTTTCAAAGCATATAAAATCAATGCATCCTTCTTAGAGGGATCAGATATTTTCGATGTATTAGGTAACTAAGTTAACGAGAAATTATATTGTACAAGTTATTACATTTTCAATATTGAGAATTAATGGATTACAAGAAAAAATAAAATACATGAGATTATTGCAACAGCGGGAGGAGTAGTGAAAACAATGATGATGGTTTTTCTGATATCATTTGTAGTAGTACTTTCCCCCTCTTACGCAGTGATTATTCCTAGACCTTTGGTTACTAGTGACACAGAAACTACTACTATGAAAGACAATGGTAACAACATGATTAATAATCAAAGTCAACAACAACAATTTACACAATGCATAGATAACATAATGAATAAGATTCAAAAAGGAGAGATTAATCTCGATGACCCCGGTCTGCTATTATCCCAATGCTTTGACCAATATTTCAGGGGAGAAAAGGATAGGGATAACAATAACAATAATGATCGCAATTCTACCTTATCTAATAATCTTGATCTACATTCTGTCTGAGTTATCCAGTGGTATATTGGAGAAATATATTTCCTATGATCATAAAATGAAATACTTACATATTTTGTTTGGATGATAAATGATTATTATCCATAATACATATATGTACTTTAAGGATTAAACAAATTCCATCTAGAAACCGTCCAAATCTCCCTTCTTTGTGAATTACAATCATAGCATCTAACTAATTGAAGACAATGACTTTCATCTATATTATATCTGCAAAGATTTTGCTTATGTCCTTCACAAATTATGGTATGGTTATTTTGGTATCCATGATGTGACACTTCACCGCTGCTGTTATTTTTTTCTTGAATAATATCGGTCATCCGTTTATATAATTATTGACAAGTTTGTATTTATCTAGTTTGATTCTGATTTCTATTAATTTGTATGATATCTTTTAATCAGATATTTCAACTTATTCTTTATGTAGTAGGACTCCTCATGAAAAAGACTATTTGAGCACATTGTTATAATAAAATTGTTCGATTCAACACAACTTATGTTACAACTTTATACATAACATCTCATTTACACTTTCTTATGTATACTAATAGGTCAGATAAAACCAACGCTATGATCTTAGTTATCACAACGCTGGTTTTAACAACCTTTGTAACAACAAATAAGGGAGATGTGCTTATCAAACATATGTATTGTCAGCAGCTGCTGCTGCTACAACAACAATCAAGGCGCCGGCAGTAGCAATTCCCCCTTTAAACCAGATCAATTACAATAATAATGTCGCTATTACATTGGAAAGGAACGCCTGTTTTGGTATATGTCCTATTTATTCTTTAAAGGTTTTTGGAAATGGAACAGTAGTTTATAATGGAGAAAGATTTGTAAATATAACCGGACAAAAAATCTCTACTATATCTCAGCAGAAAGTAAGAGAATTAGTTGAAGAATTTTATAAAATAAATTACTTTGGACTAAATGACACATACAATAAATTAGTCAAAACAGATCAGCCAACAGTTATTACTTCAATCAATATAACTGGAGTATACAAAAGCGTATTTGATAATTATGGGTCAATAGCGCCTCAAGGCCTACGCTTATTGGAAAATAAAATAGATGAAATCACTAATTCAAGTAAATGGATAGAACCATATATACACCCAGCAGGAGAACCAATACGCTCGTAAAAACAGAAACTACTACAACTATGACAATAACGTATTATAGAAAATTTAATTAATATTCACACTTGAAAAGTATACTTTTATTTCTTGATATCTTGATTTAATCCCCATTTATCCCTTACTTTGTCTTCCAACTTTGAAAACATAACCCTATCAAATAATAACCCAATTGCAAATATTGTAATCATTGATGC
>JBKPEX010000134.1:0-2475 GCA_046728625.1 Thermoproteota archaeon | reverse complement strand
GTATGTATTCTGCCCCATTCCTAATAGGCATATAAGATGATATTTATAAGGTGTTGATATTATTTATATCTTGTTAAGCGACCAATCCGGTCTTTAAAGTAAATTATAATTGTATAATCTTAGCTTTGCTGCTTTAGTAGGATCTTACCATACGAATAAACAGATAGAAACTTTAGGAAAACTGTATCGTGTTACTTTTCGATACATACATGTGACCCCTAGAGCATATTACCGGTGTTGCTATCGCTGCTTATGGTTACACGCTGGATGCTTTTACTACATTCAAGCAAGCCATATACTATATACTACCGTTAATAATATATTACAAAAAAAAACACAGAATGAACTTATACGTATCAAAATTTTTATAGTCACTATATCCCGCAATAGCTTGGTCTATAAACCATTTCAGAAGTCACATGAAAGAATAAGATAGAAATGTTCTGAATTTGAATTAATTGAATATTATAATAACAGATGCATTGCAGTTTTAGTTATGCACGTTCTGTGTTCTGTCAAAAACATATAGGCAAGTAGCTTCTGTTAGTTTTAGGAGTCTGGTATTATGATATTAATAAGAAAGAGGAGGTGTTGTTGTGAATTTGTCTGCTGATTTCAAAAAGATGATCGAATTAATTTTGAAAGAGAGACCAGAAATTGGTGCGGAAAATATAAGAGAATTGATAGATGAAAAGAAACGTAAGATTGGTGCGGGCTATCTAACTGATCAAGGAGCCCTGTTTTTGGTTGGTGCTGATCTTGGAGTATCGTTCGAAAATGTTCCGAAGATGCAGGCAGGACTTAAGGATCTATATATTGGAGCAAAACAGATAACAGTATCTGCTCGTATTTTAAATATTTATCCTGTTCACATATTTCTAAAAAAGTCCACTAATGAAGAGGTTAAAAGTAGAACCCTAACAGTTTATGATAAAGAAGCGACAGTAAGAGTAAAACTGTGGGATAATCTTGTTAATCTTCCAGACGAAATTGGTTTGCAACCAGGGGATCTGATAAAGATCTCCAATGCATATATTAGATCGGGCCTTGATGGTAAGCCAATCGTTACCTTAAGTTCAGAAGGTACAATTGAGCCTTTGCCTGAACAGGAGGATGCCATTCCAAGTATTGAGTCTATTACAATTCCGGTAGACAATGTTGATCAGATACGCGATAGTGTTGTAATTTCCGGTAAGGTGAATTCCGTACCAAGAATTTCCGAGTTCAACAATAGTCGTGGCGAAGTTGCAAAATCTTTACAAATGCAAATCTCCAATACCGATAACACTCGTTCTATGCGCGTAATTATCTGGAATATTGACGAAGAAAGATTACCAAGGATCTTTAATATAGGTGTGTCTGTGAGACTACTTGGAGTCAAAGTCAAACAAGGCAATCCACAATATGGAAGTGGAGATCTTGAAATTCATGGTGATGAAGGTACCGTACTTGAAATTTCGGACTCTCAATCAGAAATAGAGCCCATGGTTTTAAGGATGATTTCAATTGGGAAAAAAACAGGAAGAGGAAACTTGCATTGTCTTGCTGTAGATAGTACAGGCAGATTTCTGTCAATGATTATCGATCATACACTAGTCTCTAACGATCTGAAAGCTAATGCAATGATAGAGTGTATGCCGAGCAGAATTTTGGCCACATCAATTATTATATCCAAAAATGATTCATACATTAGAGCGATCGGTGATGACCCTTCCTTTCCGACTTTTTCCAAGTATGAAACCAAAATTAAAGATATTCAGATTTCAGAGAACCCTTATGTTGTAGAAGCAATTGTTTTACAGGCTCCTAATCAAATGGAAGTTAATACTAAGACCAGAGGAACAGTGTCTGTCACGGATACACTGCTTGGAGACGATACTGGAGAAATTCGATTAGTAGGATGGAGAGAAAACAGCGAGTCAGTCAGTGAATTAAGCGTTGGAGATAGAATTAGAGTAGCTGGCGTTACAGCAAATACAGGAATGGAGGGAAAAATTGAACTCACATTGAGAGCATATTCAAGTATTTATAAGATCAGTTGAAGAATGCAGCTCTATGAAGCTAGATTACTTACTAATGCTACAGTTGTTAATGATACTATAAGGTCATATCAGACTATTCTAACAACAATAAGAAGTTATCTCTAAGAAAGGGGTGCTTCAACATTTCCAATGCTCCTTCGGTTCCCCAAGGATGATGTCTAAACTCTATAGCGCAATCATACGAGTTGTTGTTATTGTTAGTCGGAAATTTGGTGCACTCTATCCTACTCATCACTTGAGTCCGTCGCGCCAGGCTATGGCTTCGAGTTCTACCCTAACAGCGTCCTCGACGGCAATCACGGGTCGAGCCTGGAATTCAAAGGCTGGGAAGGTCGAGCATATCTTGTGAACGGTCAACGGATCGTCGCAGTCAACTAGCATATGACCACCCCACTCGCCTACTCGCACTACGAACGACTCGATCTTGAAATTT
>JBKPEX010000355.1:0-1802 GCA_046728625.1 Thermoproteota archaeon | reverse complement strand
AGGATCGGTTCTACTTGCATCTTCCATGGTAAACCTAGATTTCAATCCATGGGATTTGATATAATCTACCACATCTAGTGCTCTTATCTTTGCTTCTTCTCTTGTTATCTTTAATTTTGAAGAAAGATGGATATCAGAAATCCCCATGTAGGTTGCTATCCACGATGAATCACATCTTAATGCAGTATCAATATCACTTTTTATTGCACGTACATGTGCCAGAATATCAGCTCTTAATCCCTGTTTTATAATTGTCTTTGTAGATAATGCATGATCAGGTGATACCACGGGACTTATTTCTATTTGATCAACTCCAAATGAATCCAGCATCCAAGCTATTTGGATTCTTTGTTTTGTTGTAAAGGAGACTCCAGGATGCTGCTCCCCTTCTCTTAGCGTAGAATCAAGAATTCTTATTCTCTTTTTATCTATATCTGAGTTATTATACATACGCGCGTAGTAGTTTGGATCATCCGATATTAGCGACATTTTTCGTATCCTAATAACTTAATTCGCACATGATATAAACTTTTTCGCAATTTCGTTACCATTTAGGAACAATACATCAGAAGTATGAACAAAATGATTATCGCAGAGTTCTCAAGATAATTACAGTATTTGTATCAGAAACACCTTGTATCTTTCGTACTTCATCAATACATTTGTTAATGTGTTCGATAGTACGTGCCTTAATAATTGCAGCTATGTCATACTGTCCTGTAATTTCATAGATTACTTCAACTCCATCCAGTTCCATTAATTTAGAAGTAACTGCAGAGCTATCAGACGTTGAGCTAACTGAAATCAGAGTAATAGCGCTTGTCTTGTCACCAGTATTCAGTTCAATAGTAAATCGTCTAATAATGCCGTCCTTTACTAAATTCTTGACACGCCTCCTTACTGCAGATTCAGATAATCCAATTTCGTTAGCAACCTCCACAAATGGTTTACGCGAGTCTATTCTCAAAATTCCGACTATTCTTTCATCTAGAGTATCCAGATTATTACTGGACATTTCTCCTCTTCTCCTCGTTCGAAAGTAATTGATCGATTATTTCTAACGCACTGGAAATAGTTGCTTCATCCATAACAAGTGGTGGAAGCAGCCTAATTACATTTCGTCCTGAATATAACATTAGCAGACCATTTCTAATTCCATCAAATAAAATATCTTTCACTTCAAAACGTAATTCCATTGCTAGCATCATGCCAAGACCCCTAACTTCTCTAACCACTTTATGCTTTTCCTTCAGCATTAAAAGACCATCTTTGAAATATTTACCCATTTTTGCTGCATTTTCTACAAGCCTGTCTTCTGTCAATGCTTCCAACGTGGCAAGGCCTGCGGCACAGGCGAGAGGATTCCCCGCGAAGGTAGAGGAGTGTTCTCCAATCTTCATTGCTTCAATAATTTTTGGTTTCGCGAGAGTCAATCCCATTGGTATTCCCCCAGCCACTCCTTTTGCAAGACACATGATATCGGGTATAGTATTCCAATGTTGTCCAGCCCATATTTTACCCGTCCTTCCAAGACCTGATTGAATCTCATCGAATATAAGGACCAGTCCATACTCGTCACAAATTTCTCTGATGCGTTCAATTGAACCCTGGGGTGGTACAATTATACCTGTTTCACCCTGGATCGGTTCTACAATTATGGTTCCAATATTTTTATCAATTGCTTCTTCTATTTTGTGGCTATCTATATAGGGAACAAATTTGACACCTTCTAATAATGGCATGAAAAATTTTCTATATTTCTCACCATGAGTTACTGAGAGGGCTCCGAATGTCTTGCCATG
>JBKPEX010000260.1:0-4200 GCA_046728625.1 Thermoproteota archaeon | reverse complement strand
TCCAGATAATTATCTGTTATATCTCTTGCAGCTTGTATAGTTTGTTCATGATACTCATTAACTGCTTGAGTGTAACGTGGAATGTCTCTTCTTGCTTCATCTGTTGTCTTTCTGATATTATCTTTGGTTTCATCTAATGCTTTGCTGATTACTTCTTTTTCCTCTTGTCTGAGTCGTGATGACACCACTGAGGTATTTTCCCTTTTTCTATTTTCATCGTTATTTTGGATTGACATTGCAGATGAGCTAGTTGTCTCCTGTAGAGTCTCCGCTATGGCTCCAAAAGAGGTTACCTTCAACTCTGTTTGTGATTCTACTTCATTATTTTTTCCTTCTAATGGTACTTTTAATGCTGTTTCCGATTTGACTTCTCCTTCTGTTGCAGGAGTAGTAGTAACGGCGGTAATAACAGCTGCGTCTTCATCTACTCTAATGTCGTCTACAATAACTTCCTCTCTTGGAGAAATGTTATCTGTTACTATTTTATTTTCTTCTTTATTAATAAAATCAGCCGCTGTAGCTGCATTGACTTTAATCTCACTAGAGTCTTCTCTGTCATACTCTTTAGCCTTTATATTTTCAGAGTTTTCTTCTTTATCCTTTCTGTTGGATTTAGCCTTAAAGCCTTTGGGTAGAGTCATAATAATCCATAAAGGTATCATGTTATCTAAAAACGTTCACAATACATAGTATAACTAAAGGCTGGATTGTATATAGTCAGTATTATATTAAATATGAGAGAATAATTCGATAAGGCTGCTTCATCTACCAATGAAGTCCATATTCTCATATTCTCTATCTCTTTTTTCTCTATGCTAGGTGACGATCGCTTATGGATTGAAAAGATATCTTCAATCGTAGCTAGAAATATACTCCATTTTCAGATACATAACTTTGTAAATACGCTGCGTTCACTTGCAAACCTTTTAAAGTTGAATAAGGAAACAGCCCGACGCTATAAACAATAGAGTCCTTACTAAGTAGTTGACCCGCTCAGTCACGATATTTATATTTGTCGATACTTTACTTTTGATAAATAGAAGATGCATGTTGAACGAAGATGCTCAAGGCAATAGACATAATGGTAGCAACTCAAACACCAGAACTACCCATCGTACACAGATTAATATGGATAGGCATTATTATACAAATTTGCGTGACAATATCACTTTAGCGATTTTTGAGGGGCAATGGCTGTTGGAAAGAATTCGAAGAAATAATCCTAAAAGCCTCCTGAGGAGTGACCTTGGAAATTTTCTTGAGACTTGTGAGAGTATAGTAGGTTCGGTGCAAAAAAACAGCGGTAAGATAAGCTTTCTAGAAGACGTAGTTGACTTGCATCCACATATTAAAAACGCCCACAAATTTGATCCGTCTTTGGTGGCTTTTGAAAATAATATCATATCTGCAATTAAAGTACTACAAAGCATGAGGGGAAAAATACATGAAATTCTTGAAAATCTATTATAAAAATAGCCATACATTCAATATTCTTATCTTAATATGGATAATGGAAATAGGTTCTTATTCGTTAGATATGTGTCATTAATGAATTGACTGGGTCAATTCCTAATCATATCTAATTTTTCATGTTACCTTTTATGTGAAGATTAAGATAAAGGACATGTAATGAGATCTTTGCCATGATGCTTGATTAGCTTCTGCCTTTCATCCTCAGTAAACCGTAGATTGAAATCATCTTCATGATATATACAAAAAGCTTTCAAATTCATACCTTTAAATTCTCTGGGTAATGACAACTCATATTCAACTACATCGTCTTCTGTCCTGCTAATAGGATAAAAGAAGGAACCTAAATCAGCAAATACAGATACTCCGCTTTTTGCAGAAGATTTGGCATATTGTATTTTCTGCATTACAAATGAAAACAGGCTTTTTCCTTTGCTGAGCCGAGTTCCAAAATAACCCTCTAAAGAGTCAATGATTATAAGAGAGCTGTCCTTTTCGTACTTTTTAACATCTATGTTAGCATTATCTTCTTGTGATAATATCTTTCTTACAGTATCTACTGTTTCGTAATATGGAAGGACTATGACTAATTCATTTCTTTCATCCAGTGCAGTTTTGATATAACTAGAATATATTTTTCGTAATGTATCTATGTCAGGATATACTATTAAATAGTGACTTCCATCGTTTGCCGCTTTTAATGCTTCTAAGGTTTCTAAGGAATCTTTAAAATTAAGAGAACTAGATCGTTTGGATTTACTATCTTCATCGTTCTTGACTCTACCGCTATTGTTGTTTTGAATCACGCCTGCTGCTCCTGTGGCTAAAATTGTTCAATATTGAATTTAACCTTTTTGAGGGTATTTACGTATATTTATATCAAGTATCATCAGCGACATTTAGTGGGTATCTAAACAGATGATATTTACTATAAAACAAGACTATCAAATTGCCTTCTCTATTATTTCGGTCAGCTGTTTTAATGATATAGGCTTTTGGATAAATCCATCTAAACGTGGATTTGGAAGAACCTTAGAGAATTCAATATCTCTAATTTCGAAGGCTGACATAAGGAAGATTTTCACAGCTGAATTTATTTCTTTTACTTTTTTCACAAATTCAAATCCATTCATTCCAGGCATTCTTATATCTGAAATAACCAAGCCGTAGTTATTAGAATTAAGTTTGAAGTGTTCCAAAGCCAACACAGGATCTGTAAATGTAAATACTGTATGTTTAGTCCTTTGCAGTGCAGTTTTTATCAATGAGGTAATATCTAGTTCATCATCTAATACAAGGATAGAAGAAGAAACACCAGTCTTGAGGCTACCATATTTTTGTTTAGTATTATTGACTGGGTATTGCTCTTCCAACGGATAGTGGACCTTATCAAAAGAGTATTAGAAGGACTACTTAAGGGTAATGTTTGTTTGAAGCATAGTGGTACAGTTCTTCTATAATTTATGCATATTAATTATAAGTAGCATACAATCTTTAGCATCGCTTGTGTGTACAAATTATATATAATTTTTAAAATGGGATAACAAATACAAGACAGTATTTGTAAAATATGGTAAAAGAAAACGAACTAGAACTTATTAGTCCAGCCCTCAAAGGCGTAGCAAGAGAAACTGCAGTAGCGTCTACTACATTATTTTTAATTATCGTATCAATAGCTTCAGTAGCAGGAATTTCTATTTTAGGAATTATTTTGATTATATGTTAGGCCATTTTAGCTATACGACTATTTCGTTGGACACTAGTTGAATATGTCCAGGCCAGAAATTTGCCTTAACAAATGGATACTATAATAACTTGGAAGAATATAGTGCAACCTTATCCTCTTGTAGTAAGTAACAAAAAATAGAATGACAATGAGCAGAAATAATCTGCTTTAATGCTTCGTGATTAATTCTTCATATGTGCGCGGCCCTAGGCTCTAATAGTCGAATAAGTAAACAAATTCTGTTTAGATGTAAACGTAGTGTTTAATCCAACTTAATTTGTTCTTTTTACTTACACACTTAAAATAGCTTATTTCTTAGTCTCCAAAGGTTTGGTTTAGTCTAACTAAAGTACTTTGTGTAAATTCTTGGGCGTTAGCTAGCCAAAAATCGACAAGGAATACACCATAGGGATTTGTCTCCAGTCATATCAAGGCAAGGCTGCAAAAATATTTTGTAGGTAGAGACACAGGTTGATTGGGTATAATGGCACAACGACATAATATTAGCACAGTATTATTTTATATATCATATTACCTGTACTTTATTCTGAAATAAGTAAGAATAATTGTTTGAAACCGTTAATTAAATATTGCTCACTATGAATGGTAAGCAGATTGGGTTATGGGATGTTAGAGAGTGACACTGCTAGTCATAATAGATCAATAGCTATAGGCATGTCAGTCACCGCATTTTTAACATGCCTAGTGGTAATTGTAGCAGTATTCTCATTTCTTTCTGGCGGACAACAGATAATAGTAATTGCTCAGACTCCAGAAGCTAACTACCTTGATGCAGCTAATAGTGGCAAATCCGGACCTATCCATATTTTTTTACTCCAAGGTAAACCATACTTCGACAGAGCCGGTGTACTTCATATTACAGGGGAAGTGCAAAATAATTTTGGGTTTCCTGTTCAATCAGTTCAAGTGACTGCTACTTTGTATGGTTCACAAAAAAATATAGTTGATAGAAAGTCAGCATACACATATATCGATCAGCTAAA
>JBKPEX010000279.1:0-5808 GCA_046728625.1 Thermoproteota archaeon | reverse complement strand
GCTATATAATCCAGCAGTTCGCCAGTTCGAATATTATAATGCCATGCATGAAGAGGGCACTCTACGACTTCCCCATCAATAGCGCCAGGGGAGAGCGATCCGTCTTGATGACGACATTGAGCCTCCATGGCATAATATTGGCCATTTGCATAGAATAATGCTATTCGTTTACCTTTCACGTTAATCTCTTTGCCACTTTTGTCTGGAATATCTCCTATGTGAGCAACTTTGACCAAAGCCATTTGAGATCCTTTACGTAATTGTGATAGATAGATCGATATAAAATCTTATCAATTACACATGATGCATTTTCGTAGACTCTTGACGACATAGCTGTTTTACGAATGATATATCAATTTTTGAACGAGTCTTAGGGCTAGAAACTAAAAGCAGTCTATCCTTTTGGATATTTTCAGGAATATTGGATACAGTCTGTGACTTTATTACTGTAAGTGGCATGAATCCTAGTTAGAATTTTGATAAACTAGCGTGGTATGTAAAGATAAGACAATGTCCTCCTTTCATTGAACCTAAATTACCATCATATGATATATTAGATTGAATTTAAATACAGTTTTTGAGCTTGCGTAATGACATCGATCTTTAAATTCGATGCCTCTAGTGCACGGGATGCAACATACGCATCTATATATTTTGGAACAGTATAAACTTGTCTTTCCATTTTTTTATAATTTTTTGCTATTAATATGATTGACAACAATTGATTAGCAAATGATAGTGCCATGATTTCTGAAGGATGCCCCTCGGCACAAACTAAATTTACTACCCTACCCTCTGCTAAGAGAATTATCCTCTTGCCAGAAAGTGTATAGCAATCAACATTTGGTCTAATCCGGACAGGATTACTGTCTTGTGATTTAAGAAATTCAATATCTATTTCTATATCAAAATGACCAGCGTTACTGAGTATTGCTCCATTCTTCATTTTTTTAATGTGTTCTCGTCTTATGACATGCTTCTGCCCAGTACAAGTTATGAATATGTCTCCAACCTCAGCGGCTTCAGTGAGAGGCTTAACATCGAAACCGTCCATGTGTGCCTCGAGGGCTCTTATTGGATCGATTTCAGTTACAATCACCAATGCACGCATTCCTCTAGCGATGGCTGCAACGCCTCTTCCAACCCACCCATAACCGCATACAACAATATATTTACCAGACAACAAAATCCCAGTAGCTCTTATAATACCATCTATCGTACTTTGACCAGTACCATATCTGTTATCGAACATATGTTTTGTTAAAGCATCATTGACCGAGATTACAGGATACATCAACATCTTCTTCCTTTCTAGAGCCTTCAGTCTTTTTACTCCCGAAGTTGTTTCTTCTGTCCCGCCGAGGACTTTTTTTATTTTTAGCCTATGGGCTGTAACATGTAAATCTGAGCCGTCGTCTATAATTATATCTGGTCCGGACTTAAGTACGGATTTAATGCAGGCATTGTATTCTTGTTTAGTTTCGCCTCTGTGTGCGAAAACGTTTATTCCATTAGAAAAAAGAAATGCGCATAATTCATCTTGGACTGAAAGTGGGTTTGCTGAACAAACAGCCACCTCAGCTCCCAAGTCTCTTGCAGTCATAACTAAAACAGAGGTCTCCTTTGTAATATGTAAACAAACTCCGAGCTTGAAACCAGAGAGCGGTTGTGTCCTTTCATGTTTTCTTTTAATTTTATCCAGAATGGTCATGGCACTGCAAGCCCATTCATAAGCACGCTTTCCGTCTTCAAATAGTGTCATATCTCGAACTCTTCTGTCATTCAAGGTTATACTAAATACTCAAACATGGGAATATTAAAAATATTATAGGCATTTAGATGCTATTCCCTGTTTTATTATTATAAAGCAGTTCTAGTTAGCCACATCTTACGGTAGCTAATCGAAAGCGGTGAGCAGCTTAACGTTGTCACCTCACTGAGAATATCGAATAGTACTTGTGGCGTTAGTATATTATAGGATTAGCGATTGAGGGATAACTTAAAATCTGGTAGCAAGGGGGAGACTTATTTATGGCGAGGCAAACCCAGAATTTATACATAAGAAACAACGGACCTACGATCGTAACCAGCGCTCTGCCATATGCGAATGGTGAAATTCACCTTGGCCATATTGCATCCACTTACCTCCCTGCAGACATCTTCACAAGGTACTGTAGACTGGCTGGACGGGAAATATATCATATATGTGCCTCAGACGACTTTGGTACTCCTATATTAATTAACTCGGAAAAGGAACAAAAAACTCCACAATCATATGTGGATTTTTGGCACAGACGCGATTTAGACGATTTTGAATCAGTCGGGATCTCTTTTGATGTGTTCTCCAATACAAGTTCTAGGGAAAATATAGAATTTGTTCAGGATATTTTTAAAAAACTTTTTCATAATGGTCATATCTATGAACAAGACGTAATTCAATACTATTGTACATGGGATAACAAATTTTTGCCTGATAGATACGTCATAGGACAATGCCCTTACTGTAAGGCACAGAACCAATACTCTGATCAATGTGAGAAATGTGGTCGAGTTCCCGAGCACATATTAGAACCCAAATGTGCAATATGTGGAAGACCGCCAATCAGACGCAGTAGTAAGCACTACTTCTTTAAGCTCTCCGCTTTTTCTGAGAGGTTAAAGAAATGGTTAAATGAAAATCATAAACTTCAACGAGATGTAAAGAACTATGTCATAAATTGGATAGATGAAGGACTTCATGATTGGGACATAACAAGGGACTTATCTTGGGGTGTCTCCATTCCGCTGCCTAAAATACAAAATAAGGTCCTCTATGGTTGGTTCGATAATCATTTATGTTACATTTCAACATTGTTGACATATATGCACAAACTGGGTCATGATGGGAAGAAAGTCTGGAACAATTCAGAGATTTACCACTTTATAGGGAAAGATATCTCATATCATCATTATCTGTTTCTTCCCGCAATGAGGATGGGTATAAATCAGGAATATAAATTGCCAGATTTTATTCCAACAAGGGGTCATTTATTGCTCAACAATCAAAAACTTTCGAAAAGTAGAAACTGGTACATTAGTCTGAAAAAGATCATAGATATGTTTAATCCAGATTATCTTAGATTCTACTTGGCATCGGTTACTCCGTACTCTCAAGCGGATATTAATTTCGAGTGGGCGACATTTTGTGACAAAATAAATAACGAGCTGATCGCAAATGTCGGTAATTTTATAAATCGAACGCTGTCGTTTACTCAGACAGCGTTTGCAGGAATAGTTCCCGAACCTCTTCAATATGACAATGATGATAGGCAAAGTATAATGGAAATAAAGAAAATATCAAATGAAGTAGGGGATCTTTTGATCGAAAATGAAATTGATAAAGCATTGAAACGGATCTTGAAATTCACAAGCCATTTCAATCAATACTTTCAGAAAAAAGAGCCATGGAAAAATACAACTTCTACTGCTAGCACTACTATCTATATTGCAGTCAATGCCACAAAGTCACTAGCTATAATACTTGAACCTTTCATACCATTCTCTTCAGAAAAAATATGGTCTCAACTGGGGTCAGGTGGGAACATACACGAGCAATCATGGTCTTCGGCATCGGAAATCAACATACAGCCAGGTCAAACGATAGGTAAAATAGAACGTCTTTTTCTGAAAATTGATCCCGGATTCATAAAGCAGCATACAGAATAGTAATAAAGCTGGTTAGGGGAACTTAGTGAAGCGTAAGAAAAGATGGCTAGGAATATAACACGCGGTTTAATGATAGGAAGATTTCAACCATTCCATAATGGCCATTTATCTCTGACTAGACAAATACTCAAAGAATGCAGTGAGCTCATAATTGTTATAGGAAGTGCTCAATTTAATTACATCTATAAAGACCCTTTCACAGCCGGAGAAAGGATGTTGATGATACATGAAGCATTACTTGAATCACTGGTGGATCTTAAAAGATGTTATATAATTCCCATTGCAAATGATGATAATAATTCAAGATGGTTTGCTTATCTTAAATCAATGGTTCCTCCATTCAATTCGTTATACTCTGGAAATATTCTTGTTACAAATTTAACTTCATCTTCTTCACACAAGGAAATCAGAATTATTGAACCTCGTTATGAAAGAAAAATGGAGTATAACGGAACCTCTATTCGAAGAAAAATTGCAAGTGGCGAGAAATGGAAAAAGTTTGTTCCTGCCTCTGTGTATAGGATAATAGAAAGAATCGACGGAGTCAATAGAATAAGAATGTTGTCAGAATCCGATAGTAATCCACAAATATGGTAGGTGATTCCAAATCGCGCGGATGTCCAGTTTGCCCGCAATGTGGATTAAAAAAATTCAAGGTATTAGACCGTTCTAACGACCGGGTGATCATTAGATGTTTAGAATGTGGAAGAGTTATCTCTATCTAAGAGTTGCCATAACAACGTTTCACTTTTTTAATCGACAATTACGTTTCTTGCTTTAATTCTAACTTCGCAAGGGTGCCTCACAAAGTTCTGTGAGTACTCCATTTAGAGATTTTGGGTGCACGAAACTAATTTTCCTTCCATAGGAGCCACTCCGCAAACCACCTAGCAATTTCATTCCATTTGCAGAGGCTCGTGAAAGGTCAGCTTCTATGTTATCAGCCGTAATTGCCATATGATGGATACCTTCACCACGTTCGTCAAGGAACTTTTTGATAGGGCTGTCATCTTGAATAGGTTCCAACAATTCTATCCGTGTATCCTCTAGATTTAACATAGCAACTCGCACTTTCTCACTTGGGACTTCCTCTATTTCAAGGCGATCTATCTTGAGTATTTTTTGATAGTTTTTTAATGCATCATCAATATTGTTGACTGCAATTGCAATGTGATCAATCCTCATTCATAGGTCACCTTCCATAAAATCCAAGATATAGTTAAAAAAAATCAGCTTATTAAAGCTTATAGATTGTGAGCATCGGCTCATCTATATGCAAGAAATAATAAAGCGATCTTTAAACATCCTCCTAATTGGAGGAGATTGTTTCTTAACGATACTGACTTGTAATCATTATCTTTTCCTCTGAATGCGCATCTAAGATAATGGGAAATGCAAAAATTCTCTCAGGTTATACAATTCAGTCAGCGGACAGTTGAGTCATTCCTTATCCTGCAAGTATTGGATCGGACTTGCTGCTATTGTTGGCGTGTTCATTGATATCACTTGTATTGATATATTATCAAGCAATCTAATGATTATTCCTATCTACGCTACTACAATTCTGGCTTATGTCAATAGTTTTATTCAAAGAAGTTCAGGCAGGCTTGCATCTACGCGATACTGCATCATGCTGTCTGTTCGCACACTCTAAATATAGTAACTCATCCAGTTTAGTAATTTGTTACCGGCTATTCTCCTCTGCGAGACATAGCTTAGACGCCCTACCGTTTTTAATAAATAATTGATAACCCTTATTTTACGTATAGGCCATGAGCTATCTTGGATACTCATATGCCATTTGACAGTCTAAGTCAGTATATAGGAGCTCTAGAAAACGCTGGAGAATTGAGAAGAGTGAAAACTATGGTCTCTCCACACTTAGAAATTGCTGAAATTATGCGCCGCCTGATGTATAAAGGAGACCAACCGGCTATCTTATTTGAGAACGTTGAAGGATACGAGATACCGGTACTTGGCAATGCGTTTGGAACAATAAACAGAATAAAAATTGCCCTACAAACAGAGGATTTTACGGAAATTGGAGAGCGCATAGTAGATTTAACCAAAATGAAAATCCCACATGGCATATTTAATAAACTC
>JBKPEX010000071.1:0-1808 GCA_046728625.1 Thermoproteota archaeon | reverse complement strand
GTACTTCATCCCCCACAGACCACAAAAGTTGCGATTTCTCCAGGTTCTTCACAGCCATCTCAGACTAAAAATTTTAATCCGAAGCAAGCGGAAGATTCCCTATGAGTATCAAGTAAGGTTGTTTGGACAAATGAAGATCAGGTCCCACATTCAGTTACTTCTGATAACGGATATAAGGACAAAATTAGTGGCAGTTTCAACTCTATAGACCATATAGGTCTAGTTATGCCGAAAAAAACATTTGAATTTATATTCACCGCCGAGGGAGAATATCCCTATCATTGCGAGCCCCATCCTTGGATGACAGGCAAAGTTGCTATTGCTAAGGCAAAGTTCTAGAGCTGATGATCTGATGTTTACAATTTGTTGAATTAAGAGGCTATCTAGAGAGATTAATTGGAGACCCTACCTCTATTGGAATTCATTGCCTAGCAAGTATCTTTATATATCCAACATCGCTAGCCACTTCTTTATGTTCCTGTACTATAGCTACACGAAATTTTGCATCAAAGGAGCCGTGAGGGGGGACAAACGATGTCGCAGCCGTGAATACTAAGTTTTGTTTATCTTCTAGTTCATTCTTGAAGATAGAGAGTCGCGCGTAAGGATAGTTTATAGATTTTCCGTTAAGACTTTTAAAATTAAAAATTGCGTTCGAATATTCAATTTGCGAATTAATAACCACGGTATCGAAGCGACCAGCGTAAGAAATGGTAATTTTACCATGTACATCTTGACCAGCAGTAATTTCTTTCTCTCTTAAATTAATGGAAACACCCTCTGTTTGCTGCACATCTTATGATTATTTTCCAGTTAGTATTAAATATTAGACCGTATTTTTATGGTTAATTCCGTTCCCTTCCGTTACATGTGATCAGTATATTATGTTTGATTACGGCCAGCTAAATTTTTAATTCACAACAAGGTCTGTGAGTTTACAGCCTAAAATATCAATCCATTGACAAATTGTAAGGAGGAAAAAATTATGATAAGCAAAACTGTATGTATTTTTCAATAAACGATGATATAATTATAAATAAGTGGACCAGACGCCTGTAATATATACAATGAGATTATTAGAGTACCAAGGAAAGGAGTTATTCGCTCTATATAATATTAAAGTCCCACGCTCCGATCTTGCTAACACCCCAGAAGAGGCAATAGCAGTCGCAAGTGAAATTGGATACCCGTGTATACTCAAGTCACAGCTAAATGTAGGAGGAAGAGGAAAAGCGGGAGCAATTCTGAAATGTACGAATCAAGACGACCTAATTCCAAAATTTAACGAACTAGTTCATAAGCAGGTAAGTGGAGAGTCGTCCTCGGGTGTGCTGGTTGAGGAAATGATAGATAAAAACAAAGAACTGTACATGTCCTTGTTCCTCAATAGGAGCAAAAGGTCTTACGCTCTGATTGTTTCATCTGAAGGAGGGATCGAAGTCGAGAGCATTGGGAGTAAGATAGTTGTCGATATCCCTTCAGACGGATTGAGTTACAGGACTATAGAAGAATTAGCATATAAGATGGGATTTGCCGATGATCCTACAAAATCACAATTCATTGATTTCATACAGAAATTATCAAGAATGGTAGAAGAAAAAGAGCTTGAGCTAGCAGAGATAAATCCTCTTGCAATAATTAACGATGGATCCCTTGTTGCCCTAGACGCCAAGGTAATTGTAGACGATAATGCAATGTTCAGGCATCCTGAATTAAAAAAATATGAGCACATTTCAGAGTTAGCATCTCAGGCTCAGAAAAGTGGTTTTTCTCTGGTAGAACTTGATGGCAATATCGCTGTAATAGGC
>JBKPEX010000298.1:0-58514 GCA_046728625.1 Thermoproteota archaeon | reverse complement strand
TAATTACGGCCTTTGGTTGAATTCTAACCATGTAGATATTCGCCGTTATTAACTTTCGTTCTTTCAACAGTATGGTTAGACAAGATGATAAAATTAAAAATAATAAGTCAAGTCAAGTGCGAATATTCAAGACACAAGCCGCAGTCATCATCCAACAACATCTCTTGTTCCTTCTAGAAGTTATTTGACTGCAACTTATGTACTTGCATACTCCTACCAGTTCAAATTATTTTATCTCGTTTCTTTCGTCTACAAAAATGCTTTGTAGTATAGTTACATAATTAGAAATTAAATTACTACACTGCATATCTTCTTGATGGTGCTCTAGATCATTGCCAAATGCCATAGTTAGAGATTTCGGCAGTTTGAGATATTCATTCATGTAAATCAGTATAGAATAATACATCAATTTCATTATTTCATTATCGTTATGCTCTTTGGGTTTTTTTTCTGACATGATGTTTGAAACAATAATTGAGAATTGTGTGGAGAAAATAACTTTTCCTTTGTGGTCATCCATACTGCTAAATTTAATGATACCCATGTAAAGCAGATCTTCAATAGCCGAAGCCATCCTTTCAATATTACCAGCTCTTTCTTTTTCTGATGACAATGACGTAATGAATGAGCCAAGATACTATTTTAGCTTATTTACCAAGTTCGTATAAGATTTGATTAACTCTGAATCGGTTAATCCTTGTATGACTAATGACTTTCCTGTCGAAAGTTTGATATCCATTGCTACTGCACTGTAAGGAATGTCGAACTGTTCAATTATGGCTTCCTGAATGGTATCTAAAGTTTTTATACAAACTCCTTTGTCGCACGCAAAACCGAGTATTCTGTTAATTTTTCTGCTACCCGAGCCCCCGCCTCTTCCGCCTGCAGAACCAGGCGATGCTTCAACCATCAAGATGAAGATGGTGTTCTCCGTATTTAATGTTAAATCGATATCATTTTCTGCTACCACAAGCTTCCTATTTGGAAGCTCTAACAGGTAGTCAATATCTGCTAAGGCCAATTACTAATATCCAAATTCGACAAACAAGGATATATTAATCTGAGGCCATCAGTACTACCCCTAGCAAAAGATTAAACAAATTATTGTAATAGAAGGACAAGATTTTGATGAAATTATCCATTGGTTATATTTAGGTAGCAATGGATAGAAGGCTATGAACTAACCATACACGGGAACAAAGATATGAGATGAAGCTACTACTGTAAGAGAAACATATCATATCAGAATCCCATTTGTCTCAATACTTTCATTACCGTCTCTCGATTCCTTTCTAGATGTGAAAGTGACTCAATGTCTATCCACTCTAGATTTTTGTTAATGAGATAAGAAAACAGCAAATCTCCTGATTTTGGTATTTGTGTAAATATATCGCTAGACAAATTCACACTCCGTGATACTTGCTTTGGCCTCCTGTGCAAATGGTCGAAGATCTTGTTAGTAAAGAGATATATTCCGGTAGCCTCTGGCAGCTCTAATTCTAAGATTCCCTTTTCAATAAAGGATTTTACAGGCCTAATATCGCAGGCGAGTTGACTGTCGATATCATACTCTAGTAGTATCCGACCAGTTTCTACTGCTTTCTCCTTTCTAACTGCGATAATTCCTGTAACTTTTGACTTTATCTTGTTATTCGTGGCACAGTATTGTTTTACCATGTCATCCACGTTCAATGCAACAAGATTGTCGGCAAACCATACCATAAAATATTTGTCTTGTTTTACTCTTTCTTCGACCTCTAAGAGGGCACCTCCCGTTCCACATTTTTTATCTTCGATAAATGAAATCGACTTGCCGATTATGGATTCTTTTCCTTCGAAATAATTGATTATTTGCTTTCCAAGTCTGTCAAATTCGCAGACTATTATAATGTCGCTGATATGAGAAAAAATAGTCAGATACCTGATTATATAGTCGATTATAGGCCTGCCCTCAATAGGAATCATAGCTTTGGGAAAGTAATCAGTATATGGTTTGCCTCTAGTCCCTAGTCCTCCGGCTAGCAATATGGCCTTCATGTGTGTTCTGGACCTGCAATTAGGAACATCTATGTCACCTATAACCGTTAAAAGGATATATGTTGTAACGCAAGTCTTCCGGTCGGAATAATTCAATCCAAGAAAAGGCAAATGAGGTAAAATTACTCAGAATCAACTATTGTACAAACCCTTTATCACTGTAGGCGATTCTACAAACTATGTCTAATTCATTTGAAATCTCGTCTATGGCTATATATTTATTGATATTCTAGATTTATCATCGCAATAGCTTGTCCAGTAAACGATTTATATGTCAAGCGGATCCCGTCTTTTACAGAATTAAAAGGATCGGTCGTCATTACTTGTATTTATAAAATATATATTTAATAATACAAGTTTTGAAGGTATTGTGCGCCATGCCATAATATTCTAAGACACAACTATTACTTTGTTTACCATTTACCTTTTAACGCAGCAATAGTTTATAAAACATATAACATGTCTAATAGTAATCCTGAACTCGGTCTTGCTACCATGTATCGCGTACTAAAAAAATCTGGAGCAGAAAGAGTTAGCGACGAGGCTGCAAATGAGCTTAGAAAAATACTTGAAGAGATATCCATAAGAATTGCTAAACAAGCAGTAGATCTGTCAAATCATGCTGGTCGAAAGACGATAAAATCAGATGATATTCGTCTTGCAGCAAAGAATGTATTAAAACATGATCGGTAGATAGCTGACTCTATGCTGAAATCCTAGATATACCCATAGCATTCATAGGAAAAATGCTTAACTAGTCCAGCTAAATTCTTAATTCTTGAATTAAAGTCCTAACAGTATTTAGGTTAAGGTCAAGCTGCTCCGCAATCATTTCTTCTGCAATACCGGATTCATGTAAATTTTTCAGTACTTCCTTCTTTTCGTTATTTATAATGTTAGCAGGAGGATATAGGGTTAGCTTATCATATACTGACTTGACATATTCTGTCACGCTGTAAAGTAATTTCTCGGTATCAACACTAGAAGTTGTTGAAAAGACTAGTATGTTTTCTCCTACAGGCAAGCTAAACAGTTTTACCTTATCGTAATTATAGACAATATAGCGCAGATTACCTAGTTCCGAAGAAAATATTTTTCTCAGCCCAACAATATAAGCAGATTGAGCGAAGCTCGTTTCATTGTTTTTTCCATGCAGATATCCTTCTAAACCTTCTCTTATTCCACCTGCATACAAATATCCAGACTTATCCATTATACCAGCAAATCTAATGTCCGGATCAATAGACAGTATGTTTTTGGAAAATTCCTCTGCCTTCATATCCTGTCATAAGAAACACTGTTTTATGATCTTATAATGGTTTCATTAATACCGAGCTATAACCTGATCCATCTGGGATAACCTCAGGCCTCTCTCCAAATGGCTTTTGTCTTTGCCAGGACAACGAACCCTACAAGATAAGCGATCTGCACTATCAAACCTACGGTGATAGACCATTCTTTGGGAGTGTGGATTCCCATAATGTATTGCAACATTAGGGATGCATGAGTGGTAGGTATAGCATACGATAAATATTGTAACTCCACTGGTAAACGATTTATTGAATAAAAAACAGGAGGCAATACTGCCAGTACAACGTTTACAAAAGAAATTAACTGTGTAGAATTTCTCATATGAAGCATGTGTGAGGATAGGAAAAATCCCATAGCGGACATTGAGCCCCAAATCAACAAGATTGTCGACAGCAACAAGGGGATATTACTGAATGAAGTCTCGAAGTAAGCAGCAAGAACGGTAAGCACTATTAATGCCGGAAGGCCAAATAAAAGTTCAGATAATGCAAGCCCAGTCATATATGTAAGAGACGAAACTGGAGATGCCACAAATACATCCTGAACTTTATACTCTGTCTTATAGAATGAAATGTCTTGTCCTAGAGCGAGTCCATATCCTACCAATGCCATAACAAGACTACCAGCAATGGCAAATTGAATATACTGTCCGTTACTAACTACAAATAAAACAAACAAGAGCGAAAACGGACTTATTGCGCTGAAAACCATTGAGAGCGGATTTCTGCGAAGCCATAAAACTCCAGTCAAATATGCGATAAGAAATACTTGTCTAATAACAAGGAACTTTGATTTTTTATAAACAGGCCTGATCAATTCATTGTCCATTTAATTCTATAGCCTCTCAAATATCTACATTTACATTCAATTTTTATAACTTCTCAGATATCTACAATTAACTGCTTTTTTATTTTTCTTTCAAAAGTACATGTAAATATCCTTGTTTGCTGAAAAGGCTTAGGTAATGTAATGTAATAACGTATCTTTCGCTTTACAATACCTCCTTTATACGTACCGAATATATCTCAGCTGTGAACATTTTTTTGTTATTTCTAGAATTACAATTTAAGGTAACCTTTACAGTTGCTTAATCCTTACAAACAATAGAAATAACGAACATATATGAAGTAAACCCCATCTACATAGCTATGGACTATTCAGGATATATGTCAGAACTGTTGACCTATAAACGAATAGAGAAAATTGAGGATACTGACAAGTCATTCCTTTTCAAAATTATGAACTCTAATCCGTCAACTAGTAAAATAACGTCTTATCTTAAGCTTAGACGTCATCCAAAGGTAGATACTAGCGAATATATTGTTGCAAAACGACTAAAGGATATAAACTTCATAGAAGAAACGCATGAAGGAAAATCTTTGCATGAAGCCGATAACTGTAGATTAACTTCACATGGATTGCTTTACATCTTATCCAGTATAACAAATTATCCCCCAAAGTTGTTAATAAAATATAAGGACAGTATAATACTTCAAACACTACTTTATCCTTATTTTGAGCCAGACACCATAAAAAACTGCACAGCCCGATTGTATTACATTATAACTCAATATCTAAGGGAATGCTGCGAGACTACTTTCAAAGCAATCGATGTTATAAGAGACATATCAAACAGGGAAGAGAATGAAATTTATACTAAGCAACTTGAGATCGATTTGCAATGGCATGCCAAGTTCTTAGGTTTTAAAATAGTAATATTCTATAACGAATCTAACATACTTACTGCTAATCCTGATACTGTCAATGATGGTGCCAAGGTAGCATTATATGAAGTTGAAACCTCAATGAAAACAGTTCTCTCAGAAGACAATAAATTTATAAAATTAATAGATATAGTTCAAAAAGAGTTCGAAGATGGATTTAGCGAAATCTTGAAGTCAAGAAGCTCCTGATTTGCTTATTAATGTCCCCAAGTACTATTTCAGATGGGTACTTGTGTCACCTGATAAACTTATTTAATTTGTTCACATCCTGTCAAAATGCAGGATTATCTTCGTACGTATTCCATATCTTGCCAGAATTATCGTCGTTTTTATAGCACCGATTCTAGGAGACTAGCAGCGGCAGTGACCCGTGTTACCTATTATTTAACCCCGGAGCTGTCAGTTACCGGTATATATATGATATTATCTAATCCTTTACATGGAGAACATTGAATCAGACCAATTTGATAAATGGATACATTCTTCGAACAGGACAATAGCAATGTTCTATGCTGATTGGTGCCCGTTTTGCCAAAAATTCAAACCGTTTTTTGAACAGAAATCACAAGTTTCAAAATACAAAATGATCAGCGTGAAAATAAACGAGGATGATAATCCTCTCTGGGACCGTTTCGAAATATCAGCAGTACCAACCATAATTGCCTTCGATCATGGTAATATTGTTGCGCGTAGAGACGCTAAGATGGGTACGGGTTTGACAGAAATAGATTTAGATCAGTTGCTGAGTGAGATAAACGGCGGCGATCAAAAGAGGTAATCGGTTCTAATACTATCCCGCTATACCAAGCGTCGATCCCGCTCGGAGAAATGTACAATTATTATAACTGCTGACTATTTCCAATCTCATATATCATTAGATGGCACCGGTTAAGGTAAATCTGTGGTAAGAAATACATCTCAGATTTCCAAATATTAGAGTTTATTGCGACTATTGGCTACTGATTTAATCGCTGGTCAGATTTGAATCCTGAACCTAAGGTTTTTGTACTATCGGCGACATGCCAGCGGACAGAATTTAAGTCTTTAACCTTGGCTCGATAATATGGAAGAAGAACATAGCATACAGCAACAGATAATGCTCCAACGGGATCAGAAATGAGGTTTCTCAGTGTTTCAATTAGCGTAATCTTAGATGACAGTTGAAATCTAAATTTTTTTATATAGTCTCTGATCTGCTTATGACCGTTTGATGCTCGTATGATCTGGGACGCAAGATCTAACATAGTTTTTGGTGGTGAAAAATAAACTATCGCATTATCATTGTAAAAAATATCTAGGCCATTTTCAATAACTTTACACTGAAGGTAAAGATCAACTGCTATTATACTCCCAGGTAAGCTTATCTTTTTTGCCAGATCTGTACGAATTGCAAGGGATCTGCCCATGACAGTATATTGGGAAAGCCCCCTCAATCTGATAGATCTAAGCCACCTTGAAATAAAAATGGCCGCGCTATTAAGTAAGGATCTTTTGCTTTCGCCTAGAGGTTCAGGATTGGAGGCACAGAGCCCTATCTTTCCTTCAACATATTGAACTAGTTCCTCAGTACATTTTCTATCTGGAATAGTATCGGCATCATACAATACTATAATGGCTCCACTGGCATTTTCGAAAATTTCATTCCAGGCTAACGCAGTGCCTCTTCTGGTGCTGTGGTGAATATATTTTATATTCAAACTTGGATTCGCTATAGAAAAGGCTTTTACTAATTCAGCCGTGCGGTCATCAGAGTCATCAGAAATGATAACTTCAGAAATACCAAAACCTTTTCCATTTGAGACAGACAAAGAGTGCAGAAGTCTAAGAATGTTTTTTTCCTCGTTAAATGACGGTATGCCTATTGTTATACTTGTCATTGCTTTTGAATAAGATTTTGACAGATATCAATATAAAATAATATGGCCTTTCATACGGGGTGACTATTTCATAAGAATTAGTATATTTAAAGCGCACAAGTTTATAAAAAAAAGAAACATCTAAAATAAGGTTCTATGTACAAAGAGAAACATGGTAATAGGGGATGATCACCTTCATTTCGATGAGAACGACCAGATAGCTAATAGGCTAATCAATGCGTTAAGAACCGTAAGCCAGGGGACGATCACGCTTGATGCAGAAGGTCGGGAATCGGTCAAAATAGAAATTTCAGAGGATAACATAATTATCGACTTGTTGCAACCTACATTGTTCAAGGCTCCTGAAGACGAAACGGGATTATTCGATAAATTAAAAACCGCTAAAGAGTTAAGTCAGAAGCTAACCGATAATGGAGTGACAGTTTCCTTTCTGCGAAAGGGAAAGAAAGCGATTACTTTGGGAAAGAAGGCTAATCATTCATTTTCTAAATTATTAACTGGAAGTGATGATATGAAAATTGAGAGTTTTAAGGAAACTATCAATCTCAAACGAGATCTTAAGTCAAATTAGGTAGTCGGAAGACCAGAGATTTATCCCTTATTTGCTTCTTATTTTAACAGATTTGCACCCTCCATACTTGAAATTCAATAAGTATTCATAATACTTTAAGTAGATACTATCAGTTCGTAATTGCAGACAAATGAGGCGTCGATCAATGATAATCTATACAAGAAATTTCTAGAATCGACAGGTCTTCAGAAAGACCAGATGGTATTTCCGATATTTGTTCAGGAAAAGGAAGAACTAGAACTTGAAATTCATTGTATGCCAGGAACAGCCAAAGTATCCATGAATAAATTAACCGATTATATTCAGTCCATTCTTGATGTTGGACTTTCTTCTATTATTATATTTGGGATACCTAAAGAAAGGGACAGGAATGGCTCAGCTGCTGCCAACAAAAATGGAGTTGTACAAAAAGCCTTGCGAAAGATTAAGAAGGAATTCGGAGATGCTTTAAATGCAATTACAGATGTTTGTCTATGCCAATATAACATGTCCGGTCATTGTGGAATCGTGGCCAACCACGCTGTCAATAACTCAGGTGCAGTAGACAATGATGCTACCTTGAGCCTATTGGCAGATACTGCCTTGAGTCATGCTGAAGCTGGCGCTGACATAGTTGCACCTTCTGCGATGATGGACGGACAGGTGATCACAATTAGGAATTCGCTTAATGATAATGGCTTTAGAAGAATAAAAATCCTGTCTTATTCTGCTAAACACTGTTCATCTTTATACACTCCATTTAGAAATGTTGCATATTCTAGGAACATATACGATTATAACAAAATTGACAAGTCTTCATACCAAGTATCGTATACAAATACAAGACAGATTTTAAGGGAAATTGAAGCCGATATAGCAGAAGGAGCAGACATGGTTATGATAAAGCCTGCAATGGCTTATCTTGACCTTGTATACATGATAAAAGAAAAACTGGCATTTCCTACTGCTGTACAAAATGTTTCAGGTGAATATGCCATGATAAAGGCTGCAGCACTTCATGGTTGGATAAATGAAGAAGAGTGGAAAGTGAATTCAATTGCATCTATAAAAAGATCCGGTGCTGATAAGATAATTTCATATTTCTCTAGAGATATTGCTAGATACCTGAGCGACTAATCTACGCTGAGCTTTTTGGACAGATGTTGGCATATCTTTAGAGAGAAGTTTCGTGTATAGGTAATTATGAGGCTTATTATCCTTGTCATGCAATAGACCGAACACAATTATATAACACTCAAATCAACAACGAATCTATCCCGCGGTAGCTCAGCCTGGTAGAGCTTTCGGCTGTAGAAGTCGGCTATAATAGCATCGCTGACCACGAGAAGCAGCCTATCGGGCATACAACTGGCAGTAACCGAAGAGTCGCAGGCTCAAACAAATTAGCATTAGTCTTTTTTGGGGCAAATCCTGCCCGCGGGACACAGTTTTAATAGAAATCCTACTTACCTTACAAGAATCTATAGTAACAAATCTGTCTGATAAAAATTAGATTCGTTATGAACAAAAACTGCAATCATTAATAGATTTTCTACTTGTTCCTATCCAACTTAATTAGTCTGATGCTAACACTGTGATGACGCGACCAGTACGCAACTATTTTCCATTCTACATTAACGATCACTAGTCCAAGATAGCATGGGCATCTTTTAATATTAGCATCAAGAATAAAAGAAGAATACCATGGCTAGGACAGCTTCGAGTCAAGTTTTAAGAACTGGTCAAGTAGCACCAGATTTTCGATTGAAAGGCGTTGACAATAAAGTATATTCTTTAAATGACTTTAAGAGCAGTAAATGCTTGCTTGTCATATTTATATGCAACCATTGTCCGTATGTAAGAGCAAGAATATCAGATATAGTAGATCTTCAGTCAAAGTTCAACGTTTCTGACTTACAGGTAGTGGGCATTAATAGTAATGATACAAGTTACCAAGACGAAGGCTTTGAAAATATGAA
Source organism: Thermoproteota archaeon (assembly GCA_046728625.1). Classification (GTDB taxonomy): domain Archaea; phylum Thermoproteota; class Nitrososphaeria; order Nitrososphaerales; family Nitrososphaeraceae; genus DASQQB01. Next base: position 49,036 of record JBKPEX010000298.1, on the reverse strand, counting down.
AATTTTTGCACAAAATTACGGGTTGAATTTTCCGTATTTGATCGACGATAGTCAGGTGACTGCAAAACAATATGGTGCAATGTGTACTCCTGATCCGTTTTTATTTGACTCGGAACGCAGGCTTGTATTTCATGGCAGAATTAATGACGCAGTAGAACCAGATATGAGTCCAAATATTCCTGTAATGGAAAATAATATAAAAAAAATTTTAAACAAAGAGAATCTCGAGAATGACTTTGATCCATCTATTGGTTGTTCTATAAAATGGAAAATATTGCCATAATATTATATAGTTGGTTATCCATAAATAAATTCAACACCTTTTTCTCCACGAGGATGTCTCCAATCCGTTTCTGCAGCGCAAGTACCGCATTCAATGCATCCTTCATGCTGTAGCATCACGGCACCTTCTTCTAATGAATAACATTTTGTTGGACAAAGCATGACCATTTTTTTCATAAATTCGCTGTGTGAATTAAGTAGTTTGATATGCGATATAGAATCATCATTGTAATTTAATTTTGCTACACGTTGAGCGATAGTAGGTATGGTAGGAGTATATGTAGTTGAAACTCGTTGACCTGACTTTTCTGCCAGTTCAATTGGAACCTTTACATAGGTTTCTTCTGATTCTACTAAGGGCAATAGCCGGTCGTATCCTAATATGTTGGCAAATCCTACAGCAAGGCCCCTAAGGGAACTACTAGACATTATTTTGAAGATCATGCCGTATCTAGCTGCTATGATATCTTTCGGAATATTCTTGGCGGAGTCAAGAAATATTTTTAGGTAGTTTTTATCAATTTCTTTCATATCTTTGGTATACGGACTTTCCCCTACTGACTCGGAATAAAATTCTCCCATGTAATTTCCTGAAAAATTATTTCTGTCTATCGACCTCGCAACTGCGTTAGCAGCTCTTACTGCATCATCGATTCCTACATTAAGCCCTTCGATTCGTGGACCAACGAAAATACCCCGGCCCGCAGCATCTCCGATAAATAAAATATTCTTATAGTAGGGCTTTTTCATTCTGCAGCGCTTTCCGTCTGGTACCAACTTTGCACTATATTCTAATTCTGTATAATCGGTAGTGAATCGAGTTTTGTATTTGCTACTTAATTCTTGATGGATCGAGTCGATCCTTGACTTTACCTCTTCTTTAGTTTTATACTTGCCGCTTTCAATGAGCTTTGAGAGATTCGATGGAGAGTAGTATATATGACGCAACTCTTGCCATGTTTTTATTAGTTTGCTAACCGCAAAACGAGTCTTGAGTTGTTCCTCCTTAGACATACTCTTATCAATTTCCTCTTTTACTGGAACCTCATCCTTAATGAATTCGGCTATCATTGGATTCCTTAATATGGTGTCTATCAGGACGTAAGGCTCAGCAGGATTTGTGATAAGGGAGTCATAATGATAAACAGCTCCGACTGAAAGAGTGTCTAAGTTAGTATAAAGAAAGCCTCCGCCTATATGGTTCAGCGTGACATCACCAGCAAAAAGGTGTGCGGCCCCCTCATTTGTACCAATTTGAAACCTTTGTTCGATGATTTCTTCAGGCAATTTGACGACAACCTTCACGCCTTGATATAACTCGTGCGGAGCAAATTTGCTTCTAGCACCGCTTATTTCTGCAATTTCTGAATTAACACCATCTGCTGCAATTAGTGCTTTAACTTCAAAACGATCCAGCTCATCGGTTTCGACAATGACCTTTCCTTCGGCTTCCCATTCAATAGACCGAACATGAACTCCCGGTATTATGCCACCGCCATTTTTTTCTGCACTTTCGCCGGCTTGCCTTGCAAACCACGAATTTAATTTATTTAATAATACGGAGTAAGCAAAATTTATCTGGTACTCATGTAACTGGGTAAGATCCATTGAAAATACTTTGTCTTTGGATGTAGCATGCAAAATGTACTTTGTGATCCGTCTTTCAACTGGAGATTGTTCCAAAAATTCCTTCCCGTATACATCCTCTACGTTGAAGACCTTACCATTTTTGGGTCTCTTTGAATACAAGATTCCGCCGGAAACATTTTTTGAACCAATACTTTTACCCGCTTCTATTAAGACAGCTTCTTTTTTTAGGTTTGATAATTGTCTCAGCGCGGATAGTCCTGATGATCCTCCACCAATTATTGCGACATCAAATTTTTCCATATTCGCTTATCACTTCCGATGTCGTCATCCGGCGATCATCGTTTTTTTTCGTTTTCTTAATTCTTCTAGAAGAACAGGTACTACCTCCTCGATTCTACCCTTGATAAAAATGTCACTATCATTTCTAATCTGTGATTCGTCGTCAGGATTGATTGCGATGATAAATTGAGATTCTTTCATTCCCGCAATATGTTGCATGGCTCCACTGATACCTAACGCTATGTATACTATTGGGGTTACTTTACGGCCACTAGTCCCAATCACTCTGCCTGGGATTGCATACTTGTCACTTAGCTTTTCGCCTAATGCATATGGCTTTTTAGAAATTGGTAAGGATATTCCAATCTCTGCATCAAGTTCTGATGCCAATTGTTCTATCAATTTTACGTTTTCTTCAGGATTATCTTTTATCCCTCTGCCAAAACTTACGATAGTTTTATGGCTATCAAAGTCAACAGGGCTCTTGATGATTTCTCGACTCAATATCTTTATGCTGGCATAGTCTTTTTCTTCGATTTGCGGCATATATTCTATGATCATTCCATTCCTTGATATATCGCGTTGTATTGGTTGAAATACTCCAGGAATAATGCTGCATGCTTGTGGATGATAGTCTCTTTGTATTGTAGGATTTTTGTTATCAAGGCATAGAATTGTCGTCCATAGAAAGCCTGAGAAATCAGGCCTATACATTTCAAGTATCTTGTCATATTTTATTGGTTGCCCTTTTGTCTTGTGCTCATGTTTTATTTCAAGGTCTTCTATAACTAATTTATTAATGTCTGAAGCAAGCCCTGAATCAAGCTCTGCCAATACTGTGGATGAAAGATGTCGACCTATATTGTCTGCAGCAAAAAACATGTATCTTGGTTTTTTGAAGCTTTGACCATATTGTGGAGATATCTTTTGTACACATTCCTTTGCAGTGGCAATTTGGCTTATTGCCTTTGTATCCAAGAGATTTATTGAATGTTCCAGTCGGGGACTCGATGTATAAATCACTGCATCTGCTCCATAATATATCAATTCTTCGCATAACTTTCTAATGTTATTTCCAAGTACAATAGCGATAACCTTTTCATCCGTTGAATACTTTTGATTGTATTTATCCATCAACCGTCTCGCCTCTCCTAGCATCTCTAGGCTTACCGGAACAATTTTGTCCTCTTCATGTTCTATTATTACGTAAAGGTGGAGATAATCTTGTTGTGTTTCCTGTCCCTCAGATCTATTTGTATTTGATGTTACAACTTGGGATGAGGAAGGTGATATTGCTGCTGATAATGCCGTGTCAGTGTTGGTTTTCATTTGATTATCATCTGTTGATCGACAAGATTACAAATGCGCTTCACTACATCACCTAACTGCGATGTATCTGACCCGTCTATGAGTTCAGCTCTTCTCGTAGCCTTAGCCTTGGGTATACGCTCCACTCTATACACAATAGTTGGAGAGCCGGGCAGGCCGACGAATTTCGGATCTACACCTATTTGTTGCGCATTCAAAACCTTTAGATAGCTCTTAAAGTTTGCAGATCGTATCCTTGCTTCCTTTTGATGCTTGGCTAATGCCAATCTTTGTGAAATAGTATTGAAATCGAATTTGTATGATGGATCAATTGCTATGAATACTGGTAACGATGCCTCCACTTCCTCGATTACATCATATAGTCCTTGCAAAGTTATCAAACGTTTTGCTTTAATTGTTCGTCTTTGAATGTCAACATCATAGCTAATTACGTTACCAAGAAATGTATAGCCGAGTTTCCATGCTGTCTGAGGACCGGTTTGGCCAGTCTCACCATCAGAAGCTCTATGTCCAGAGAAGACAATGTCCATTCTTTCCCCGTTTTCCATCTTTCTTATACCAGTTTTCAAAACCTCGGCAGTTGCTAAAGTATCAGCTCCTGCGAATATTCTGTCGCTATAAAGGTATAAATCCTCAGCATTGCACAGCAATTGGGCCTGTTGCAATGCAATGTCAGCAATTGGAGGACCCATAGTTGCAATAGAGATATTAGCACCATACTTTACCTTTGCATAGAAGGCAGCGTTTGTAGCAACAGCGCTGTGTGGACCAAGTATACTTTTAGTCTCAGCCCTATTCAAGGTACCGTCGGAATTATAGCTTACATTTCCTTCTGAAAAATCTGGCTCTAGTTTTATTATGACCGCAACTTTAAGCAACGTCAATTTTAACTGCTATCTCTGTATTGTACCTTTAAATTCTTTCCCAAATATGATAAGCCCCAAGGAAAAATAAGAAGTCAATTACTAAGCAAATTGCTACACTAATATTGTTATTTGTGTAATTAGGTTTGTTTTTTTACGTATAGTCCTAGTGCAGGGGTAGATTTTGTACTGTATTATCATTGCAAAAGACTTAATTCTTTATATACAATTTATATGATCAATAGTATTTGAATAAACAGATTGGAAAAGTCAAGTTCAGCTATTATGGTATAGCAATTTACGAAGTTGAAATAATTTACAACATATTAATAGGCCATTTCGAAGATGTTGATGAATTTCAATTGCAGACAGAAGATAATCAATATGCTGGCCTGGTTAAGATTGAATTTCCTGTTTCATTTACTGAGTCATTTTTCCAATTATTTACATTTGAACGATGGTTTCAAGTTAAGAGCATCCTTAAGGAGATGAAGCGAAGAAGAGGTAAAAAAGGTCTTTGGACAAGTATTTCCTTTAATGGAATTACGTCGGAATTAAGATCTTGCTTGATTTTTTTAATATTGAATAAAGATAACAGACATTTCGAAATGGCTGTTGAAAAAATAGAATACCTTGTGGATCTAATTCCCATACAGTTGATTGCATTACCATGTAATATAGAAGAGATCTACTATAATTACGATCAGGTCACTCTTAAATGGAACCCCCAACGGGCAATAAGAGATGACGGAACGCTATATTTTTTTAAAGACAATAAATGGATATTGTAGCACCAGTCCTTCACTGACGGCAAATAATGTTGACTAAACTACAAGGACCCGATTTCAAACTCAGAGGATGCTTCAGATCTCATAATCGTCGTCATATATGCTCAATACAATTTGGCATGGTTCAGTTGGCTCTTCCATGTATACCTCATCAGCATCCTGCTAATAATGTATAAATAAATAGCTTTATTAAGGATGTCCCCGCTTGCGAAGAGTTTATCCGCGCATTTGGCTAAGGAAAGTATAGTTATAATCACTAATACATTATGATGTAACTGATTAATATCTGTTAAATATGATTGCCCAACGGTTTCTCTGCAATAAAATGAGTACAGATTTATCTGCAGATTATTAGTTCTTATATCATCGGACTGTATAAGATTGAACCAAATTTGATGTTTTTGGGTAGTCGGTTTATATTTGCAGCAATTGTAAAGAAGATTTCGTCTTTTGTTTTGGGTTCTTTATTTACTGGGTCAGTGACACTTCGATATAAACATCATCTGGTATTCTTAATCTCATGAGCTGCCTTATGGATCTATCATCCGCGCCCAGGTCTATTACACGCCTATGAACACGAAGCTCATATTTATCATAAGTGTTCGTCCCTTGTCCGCAAGGTGATTTTCTTGTAACAATATTCATTCTCTTGGTAGGAAGTGGATGTGGTCCCTTCAATTTTACGCCGTTCTTTTCCCCTATTCCTTTTATCTCTGAACATACACCTTCCAAGGTTGAAAGATTAGTGCTTGTGAGTTTTATTCTTGCTTCTTGTGGCATACATATATTCACTTATTTTTTTGTGGAATCGTATTTTTCTGTGATTGATTTTACTACCCCAGCAGCAATAGTAGTCCCCATATCTCTTAGCGCGAATCTGCCTATTTCTGGAAACTCCTTAAAAGTTTCTATTGCGAGTGGCCTAACTGGTTTTACCTTCACAATAGCTGCATCTCCTGTTTTCAAGAATTTAGGTTTTTCTTCCACTGTACCGCCTGTTTTTGGATCAATTTTTGCTACAAATTCGGAAAGTGTAGCCGCAACTTGTGCTGTATGTGCATGTAGCACTGGTGTATATCCAGGAGCCATAGCAGTTGGATGGTGAATTACAATAATCTGTGCCTCGAACTCTTTTGCTACAGTAGGAGGATTATCTGACGGACCAATCATGTCGCCGCGTTTAATGGCCTTCTTATCAACGCCCCTTAGGTTGAAGCCAATATTATCACCAGCTTCCGCGGCATCCATCTGGGTATGATGAGTCTCAATCGACTTTACTTCTCCTGTTACACCTGCAGGCATTACTATAACTTTTTCGTTAGCCTTGATCCTGCCTGTTTCTACCCTCCCTACAGGTACCGTACCTACACCGGTAATAGAATAAACATCCTGAATTGGAATTCTCAGAGATTTCCCGGTTGGTTTCTCTGGTGGTTCGAACATATCTAACGCTTCTGCTAACACAGGACCCTTGTACCATGGCATATTCTCAGATTTTTTAACCAGATTATCTCCCTTCCAACCAGAGACTGGAATAAAGTGTACTTTGGTTGTATTATAACCTACTAGTTTTAACATCTTCTCCACTACATCCTTTACTTGTTTATAGCGCTCTTCTGAATAACCCGCATCGTCCATTTTATTAAGGGCCACAACTATCTGACTCACACCTAGAGTCCTTGCAAGAAAGGCATGTTCTCTTGCCTGTCCTCCTGGATCAGTTGCTGCTTCTGTTTCTCCGGGTTTGACAGAAACAACAAGAACAGCAACATCTGCTTCAGACGCCCCTGTAATCATATTTTTAATGAAGTCCCTGTGACCAGGAGCATCTATTAAGGTGTAGAAAAACTTTTGAGTTTCGAATTTTTGGAAAGCAAGATCAATCGTAATTCCTCTTTCTCTCTCATCTTTGATGCTATCTAAAACCCAAGCGTACTTGAATGTATCACCTTTACCAGTTGCCTCTGACTCTTTAGCAAATGAATCAATAGTTCTTTGATCAATAACACCCATATCCACCATTAAATGACCAACAATAGTAGACTTACCATTATCTACGTGACCGGTAACCACCAAGTTCATGTGTGGTTTTTTACTTGCGCTCATAACCCGTAAAAGAGTGGAGGGCTTTATTTATATTTCGATAATTTGGATATGCTGTTATATTTGAGATCAAATCCTATCCAAGGGTCAACAATTTTGTATCTAGTAATTGTAATAGTATTTTTATGTACTTTAGTTTGCATTAAAGAACTTGTTTGTCAAAGCGGATGCATAGCTGCAAAGAACACTAATGCCTATGCAATTGAATCTCAGACTAACAACGCCCATGGGGCACATACTATGGTTCTAATCGGCAAAAATGGCTCCTTCCTATCAGGTGCTCAATTTTCAATACGCCCCTACCCACTCTCGCCTATTACTAGGGAATTAATAGTCAAAGATGACTCTGCTAACGATGTGGACAGGTTATCAAAAGGCGTAATTTCATTAGTTAATATCCAAGAAGGCAATTATACAATAACTCCTATCGCTCCTACCGTAGCCAAATCTATAGATAAAATATCTAAAATTGCGGATGTCAAAAGAAACTCAGTAACAACTACTACCTTCATAGCTCTAGATAATAATCAATCAACCAGAGGTAGATCGCCTGAATTTAACAGTATTATGTACAGTGCAAAGTTTGTATGCGGGTCTATTATAGGCAATCAAGGCCCACTCAGGCCAGGACATTATGACACGGATATTAGTATATATAACAAACAGAAATATCCTCTGAAGATCTTATGGAACGCAGTGGTTAATAATGGATCCACTACGAATGCAATAATTGAAACCCTTCAACCTGAAAGTGCCAAGGGCATAATTTGTAAGGACTTAACTTATTTACTGAACTTTGGTAACAACACTAAAGATTTAATCGAAGGTTTTCTAATAATAAAAGTTCCACTTGGTGGAGATGTATTAAGCACTACTTCAAATAACGCTGCTGGAGGCTACATATTGCAATCAGCCAATAAGGATCAGCTGGATGACCTGATTGACGTACAGGCATTTTATACGGCAAACAGTTTAGATAGGATAGCACATCCAACTATAATAGATAAGATTACCTTTACAATACTGCACGATCTGTCAGGCAAAATTCCTAGAACTTTGTTACAAAAGCCGCTTGATATTTCAATACCATCTGAATTGAATACAGTCTATGATGAAATATCTAGAATTAGAAGTTTCATGGCAGAGAGGTTTAGCTTATCAAATGCTGAAAGTAATAATTTAGAATTAAGAATAGAAAGAACCTCGGTAGGAGTAGAAAATAGTATAGATGATCATGCAATCTCTCTATTTTCGGTTAGACCGCAAGGGACTAATAATAACTAAGAAGTTGCGGGACTGGAAGGTGGCGATTCTCTCTGATAATCGTCTTCAAGTCTCACTATGTCATTTTCGTCAAATTTGCCATAAGATATCTCAAGTACAATAGAATTGCCGCGAAGTGCTTTTATTCTATGTTTTGCATTTTTAGGAATAACCACGGTTTCTCCTTGTTTGACTACAAGTATTTTCTCGTCAATTTGTATTTCTGTAGTCCCCTTGATTATCTTCCATTGTTCCCATCTTTGTCTATGATACTGGAGGCTAAGCCGAGAACCCTCATTAATATAAATTAGCTTGACGGTACACAGCTGATTCTCATTGAACTTTTCAAAGCGTCCCCAAGGTCTTGTCTCAACATAAATATCCATGTACAAAGAGAGGATCTTTAAGTAACTTAATAATTGCTTTACTCTTATATTTCGTTTTTGTGATTAGCTGTGGATTGCAATACGTTGCAATCCCTTCAGATTTGTAATCTTAAATATACATCGATAATGAAGTAATATAATACCTTACGTCATCAGGCGAATTTTCAAAAAGAACGTGAGGCATACTAGAAAATGGCAGTTATTAGATTTATTCCCAATAAAGATCTTCATACAATATAGAATTTTAAAAATTCAACTTATTTTGTCGGATCATGCAATCCAACAACACAGGAGTCGATAAATTCTATTACCTCACAGGTGTTGATAGGCATTTATCAAATAAGCTTCAAATTATCCATGTTGATATTTGTCTTTGTTGCAACAGATCGGCCGAACCATAATTGTGTGTATCCGTTATGTGTGCTTAGTTGTACTAATACCATTCCAGTAGTGGTTTTAATTTTTTCTAATGCTTTTGCATCGACGAAACAGTCTTCTGTATTAAATATTAAGAATTCTTTGTCCGGGGCTTTTATATATTCAAAACTACAATCTTTTGTACAATCTAATGTATCCCATATCCACTCTTCACATTCATCTATAGGTAGTTGCACACTCTCTGCACCCTTGATATCGTAATGTTCCACAAAGAATATAATCATTGATCCTATGCCAACGTCCCCTTAGAGGAAGTATGTGTGCTACGATAATTCATTTTTTTGGTATTACAAACAATTAGCCAATTGGGAGAAATTATCCCTAGGAATTTTCCTAATATAATCTCGCCATCCAGGGATTATTGAGATCCGATATGACTGCTCTGGTCACTCTCTGACTTTAAAAGAACAAGACCCACAATCTTAAATTATTCAAATCCCGATTCACAGAATTAAGTTCTTTCAATCATGTTGAAATAATCTTTGATCATCTAAATTATTCTGTGTTATGCAAGGTGTATAGATACATTACAGAGAGGCTAGAGTTAAACGACATGATCATCTGCATGAAAGTAAGTTAATTCTGTATATTATCTATATATTGGGAGGAGCCCAATTTTGTATGAGGTATAAATCTATGGACAAAAAGTTCTATATCATCATTGCGGTCGCACTGGTTATAATCATGAGTTTAATAATAATATTCTCTCCTTCTAGAACAGTGATTCCAATACCTACGCCAGAAAGCTTCAAGGCAAAAAAAAGTAATGGTAGTAACAACATGGCTATAGACAGCATTATGGTGATCAGCATATTGTCGCCATCTATCTAAACTTCCAAAACATACAACATAGGAGGTGATTTTGATCATCTATTCAAATTTGAAGTTACGAAGACTATAAAAGCGTCTACATTAATACAGATCTAACAAGATTCTGCATTTGTGTAGATTATAAAGTATCATACTTATTAATAACACCTAAGTATATGTGAAAACGTCGAGTTAGTGCATTTTATGGATATTAATGAAGTGTTCTCTTTATTTAATAACCTTGGTTACTTTGGTGTCTTGATTATCAGTTTTTTAGGCAGCATTATTGTTTTTGTGCCTGTTCCCTATTTTCCGATCCTGATAACAAGCGCACTCGATAAGCATTTGGATCCTAATGTAATTTCTATTTCCAGTGCAACCGGGGCTGTGACCGCAAAAATGATAATATTTTACGCTAGCTATTACGGTCGCAAGGTTTTAAGTGACAAGACTAGGAAGAGAATGCTACCTCTACAAAACCTTTTGAGCAAATATGGCTGGCTTGGTGCGTTTATTGCTGCTTTGACACCTATACCAGATGATTTAGTATATATTCCCTTAGGTCTAGCAAAATACAGCCCATGGAAGTTTGCAACAGCAACTTTTCTTGGTAAGTTTGCATTAAACGAAATTATAGTGTGGAGCACAGCATATTTGGGAAGACCGTTTGTAGAAGATCTAACTTCTAGAAAAATCGATCCAACATATGCTATTATTGGAGCGATTACCAGTATTGTAATCCTTGCTGTCATCGTATATCTATCCTTAAAGATAGATTGGGCCAAACTGATTGGTAGATGGTTTCCGTGGGCCCTTATTCAGGACAAATTAGACGAAAATGAAAAAAAGTAGTGCACGTGATTTTTTAATCTTTACAGCCCTTCTGTTAACGCATTAATGTAGATATCGAGCTGTTGTAGCTACTTTTAACTAGTGTTTGCAAATGCAATCAAAAATCTGTCATTACATCCACTTTATAGAATATAGTTACAGAGACACATCTTCCTGCTACAACAAGGGCACTTGGAAATCCCTTGTAAGAAATTACATCTTTTGTTATGTGTTTCACAGAAAAGCACTCTAATTGTTATATCCTGACGATCCTTGCTGCTGTATTCCATATGGAAATACGTATCTCTCCATTCAATAACTCTGAGTGCAAGCTAATTTAAAGAAACCAGCTAAATAAATTGTACAACATAACAATATCAAAGTTTTATTTTTAATATAACAGTATATGAAAGTGCTCTTAAATATGTCAGACTTTACAGAAATATCTCATATCACATACTCAGCAGGCTTATTTTGTAATAGACTCAAGATTGATATCAATGAAAATTAGCATACCATAAATCAATCTGTTCTTTACTTGACTAATTCCTAATCCGTGTTTGGCTCATGAATTTGAACTATGAAAAATTCAGTAATCAGAAGAAAAAATCTAAATAGCGAACTGGAGGACAATTCTGCTAATGTCAGGTAAAAAGGTCTTGGCTATTGTTTTTATGGCTGTTCTTGCATCATCGGTCTTGGCCACTGCAATCTCGGTATTTAGCCGTTCTAACACAACCAACGGCAATAACAATCAAAAGCAGATTACTATAGGACAGCTCAATACCCAAATTAATAATGTAATTAATTTTTGTCTAGGATCGCTACCCAATGGCAAAGATGAATGCGACTCCCAATTCAAGATAATAGACCAACTTTGTAATAGAGGTATTCAGCAAATAGATGCCTGTCACAATGGAAAAATAGCACAATATTATAAGATAAGAGATAGTTCGAGAGCTGAAAAAGGCCTTAATTCAACGAAATAGAATGTCAAGGCTACGGTAGATTACGGATGTAATACCCGTGTTCAGAATCCCAATTTCATCCTCCCAAGTTTGGCATATAACGTAATGTAATCTTGTAACACGGTCTTTTTAACGACGTGAAGAATATTTGTTCCAAGTATGTTTAGGTTTAAACATTAAATTAGGAGCCCATTTTCTCAATTTTAATAATTAATGTATCTGACCAAAGATGAGGAAAAAGCCATCAAAGGTGAATCAGGCGAGACAATTGCGTTGGCTTATAGAATTCTACTGGCTATAGGTGAGGCCACCGACGCAGAAAAACTCGTTCCCATAGAATGGGCTCACGTTTCTGGCGTTAATTATAATACTATTGGTGATGCAGGGGTCAGATTCCTTGAAGAATTTAGTAATGACGCAAGGACATCAGTAAAAACTACTATAAATCCAATGGGTTTCGATCGAAGAAGAATTCAAGACCTGCATGATGAGAGATTTAAACTTAAGCAGATGGCAATAGTGAAATCATATGAGCGAATAGGGGCTATTCCTTCATTTACATGCATACCCTATGAAATATTTGATATTCCGCCGAAAGGAACTTTCATAAGCTTTTCAGAGAGTAATGCAGCTGTTTTTTCAAACTCTTTATTGGGTCTTTTAACAAATAAGGAAAGTGCATTAAGCGCATTGGCTAGCTCAGTAATTGGCAAGACACCATATTCTGACCTTAGAATGGATTCTTTTAGGCATCCAAAAATCGCCATTAAACCCGACTTCGATTTATCAACGGAACTCGATTATGGATTGCTAGGTTATTTCGCCGGGAAAGTGGTGAGTGAAAGTTGTGTTGCATTTGAAGGATCGAATGGAAGCCCCAGTCTAATTAAATCAAAAGCACTGTGTGCAGGAATGGGTACGTCTGGTTCATGTGGAATGTTCACTATGAGCAAAAATTCTAGTTGCAAAGAGGTTATCTCTTGTGGAAACGAGGAGATCAGTACCATTAAGGACGAGCTAAATACTTCTGAAGATGGAGACATAATAGCGTTCGGGAGCCCTCAACTTGGAATGAACGAATTGAATTTGATTAGCCAGTTAGTAGAACATAAAAAATTCACAAAACGTTGTATGATTTTCTGTCCTCGATCAATAAATGTTCAAGCCACTATGAACGGTATAACAAAAAAGATAGAAAAAGCAGGGGCCGAATTTATTTGTGATTCTTGCATATGTCTTACTCCACTAATTACAAAAGAAAATGCTGATTCCGTCATAACAAATAGTGTAAAGGCGGCATATTATCTTAATCGCTCAAACAAATTAACAGTTGCCCTTAAGGATCTGGAGAATATTATGGTTGATTATACTGAGGCAAGGTGAGCAAGGTTGAGGATCAACTGCCGTAGGATTGTTGGAGGAGTAGGAATAGGCAGAGCGCTTGTTACAAATCAGCCTATCAATTTTCTTACTATGATAGATACCAACAGAGGAGTAATTCATGATCAATTTCATGAGTTGTTTGGTGAATCAATTAAAAATGTCATCTTGATTTTTCCAAATGCAATTGGAAGTAGCGTTGGTGCATATTCTATTTATTCTTTAAGATTGAATGGAGTAGCACCTTTGTCGATGATCTGTAGCAAGAAAACAGACATAACTACTGCCTCTGGATGTGCAATCTCAAATATTCCGGTTGTAGAATTGATTGAGCCACATATGGTTTCCTTAGTCAAAGCAGGCTCTTACATAATGGTAAATGCAGACGAGGGTGTCATAACTGCTTCATAAACAATTTAAGTGATATGCTTGCAAGTATTTCGCCGGTGTATGGCGTTGATGGGCAAACTGACCATTGCGTACAATGGAATGACGACTTAAGTCCATACACCAGGCAAATTCGATATTAGGATAAATATAAAAAGAAATCAGATACCTGTCTGTCAAAACACGAGCACTTAAGTTGTTTCGCGTTCATTAGATGCTTTGTTCAACAGACTTTTTGACACCTTTCTCCTCAATATAACAGCTTGACAAACGCCATAATAATTACTATAGCTTATGCAATAATCCAAATGAACCAGTAATCAATAACTGAGTGGCCTTTTTCAATAATAATCCTAGAGATCGTTGAGCTTGTATCACTAATGAATCAGTGCTGACATATCTAGCTAATATTAATTGTCTATCAGGAGCTGATTCTTACCCAGTCGGTCGGTCCATTTCAATTATAGAATCAATCTTTTGGTCCAAGTTAAGTATCTCGCTCAGAAGCTTTTCCTGATGTCCTTGGAATTGCTGTATTGATTTCAATAACCTGTCATGACTTTGCTCCACGTCATTGATACGTCTCAGAGTCTCATCCTGCTTAACAGATGTTTTCTTTTGCATGTTGTAGATCCACCAACTTATTACTGCACCAATTATCGCTCCTAAAGCAATGCTCAGGTAGGTACTCGAGGCATTTGTCATGTCCATACACTCTTTGCTTAGTTCAGGCATACATCCCCAGATTGCAAGAATTTCAAATAACACAGCTTACAATAGTGTTGGTTCCTGATGATAAAATTTGCTATTTTTTAGCATGAAAAAGCTTTCAAGGATGTCATCAAAGATAATCAACAAGTCAATTTTAACTGCCAACCTGTCCCAAACATTCAGACCAATTGCGAGGTTTTTAACTATTAGGTTTGATTTACATCAGTTGCTGATGGCCAATCTAGTGATCATAGAATTCGGAAGGAAAGAAACAGCAACAGATAATCACATGATTGTAAGTGGAATATACTACTACAGCAGATGTTTTCAATCGCTTACATTAATATAAGAAAGCTCTTTAAAGCCGATAATGGATTTCGATACATATATGACTAGGCTTTAGAGTAACATACCACTGCACACCGATATGTCAGAGGGTCACGAGTTCGAAAAGATCTGTAATGATGTAATCATTCTTAGTCAAAATATCCGCTCTGCCTCAGTTATTGATAAAATGGGAAAATTAGTAGCAGGAGGAATGAGACAAGGTGTAAAATCCATGGAATCCACGGTGGATTCTCAAAAATTGTATGTAGAATTTGCTTTAAGAAGTATGATGCGAGAGGAATTTGACGAAGAGTTTGGTAGGACCATTTACAGCTTTTCAGTAAGAGAGAAAGTAATGCTTGCATCGTTTCCGTTAGATAATCATCATATACTACGAGTCTCTATACAGAAGGATGAAGTTCGTTATTATGAAATAATTGAAAGCATACTCAAGATAACCGCTAATATCAATGCGGTATAGGACACGGTAAGTGACAAATATTCAGCAATGTACTATTAACTATTAACACAGGATAACAACAAATGTATATTGTATACCAACGATAGATAGCTATCTCGTTTAAAACGGAATTGTAAGTCGCAAGATTTACTTAGAGATATGTATTGACTATATTCTTATCCAGCTATGTAGGCTACAACATTTTCGAGCTAAGGTAATGGTTCCTTGTGCCCGAATGCGAGCGCAAGTTTTGTATTTCGGTATCTAATTTATATAGACAGGAGTATGAGTATTGATTATGAATAGCCAACCCGACAGAGAAGAAAATAAGGATGAAATTCATAGTCTAGAAGATGAAGAAGAAGACGAAGCAGAGGATGATGAAGATCTGGATGACGACAGTTAAATGATGCCATTGCAGTAACATAAGACATCAAGTAATAATAGTAATAATAGTAGGGTAGCATGATTTAAGAAAAGTCCTCGTTGATTGGATTTGGTAGATAGCGAACCTCGTTATCTTGATTACAATTACAATAGTTAATTCAAATATGGTAATTATAAATTGTAATGATTTTTGAGATGTTACTTTAATTATGATGATTCTGGTCTAAAATTGATGGGCTGTAAGTGAAAATTATTTTGAGTATTCTTTTACCTCGCACACTAAAAAAGAATAATCTGAATACAGGATTTAGTATAGGATTCCTTACATAAAATAGTTTTATATTTGATATGCCAGATGATTTCTTGGAAGAGCTTTAAAGCATCAAAAGGCGTCTATCAGTTATGGAGTATAAATTTTTTAGTCGTCAGTATGACCAATAGAAAGTACTAATGTCATTTGATATAACATAACTTCTGGTATCTAACTGTAACTTTATACATAGATATAGTAAGTCTTCTTACTATTACTTGCTTATGAACTAGAGATGAGCTTTTATTATTTGCGGATCCTCAATACCGATTAAGTTACAAATTTTGGTCTGCAGTCTAAATGAGTCAATATCCCTTAGTGTAGAGAGTAGGAATGGACTAGGAGCATAAGCTCCAATAATTTTACCGTTGCTTTGCACTCCATTTTTATGAAGAGATAATAACGCTTGACCTGATTTATGTCCTTTTACTTCTTTGCCACATACAATTATGTATCGCAAATTCTGATTCTTTAGTGCAAAGTTAATCAACATATCTATTCCCCTATTTTCAGACAGCAATCTTCCAACTATCAGAATTCTATTCATTATATAGGCATCATCCGCTATAGTTTGAAGAAGGTGTAGACTCCCCAAAGTACAAATAGCAATAGTGTTTCCATTGCCAATATAATATTGATCTTTGATTGGAAGAAGCACCTCGCATAACCTTCCGGCTATACTAACCAAGTGCTTTTTCAGTCCAGCTGGCGTAGCAATAGTCATTTAATCTCCCTTTCTTGTCTAGAAAACATATTGCATAGGTGATAAAAGATTTTTGTTAAACGTTTACTATTGCATTATGCGTCAGGTTAATTCGAGAACAAAATTAGTACGCCAGACTGGAGTAAAGACCCCGTTGCTTTTCACAACTATGTAGTTAGGAATTTGCTACACTTCAATCACATAGAATACGGAGTCGATACCATAAGTGACAATAGAACATTCATTATTATTTCCATGTATGGGAGACAATGTTGAAGTACTACTGAACCCTTTATATTGAGATTTCCCAAGTATGCGCAAATTTGCATCCATTTACTTCATACTCGAGCCAACAAGCAGTAAGATAGAGGATTACGATAGATTCACACTTAGACATTTTTTAGCTGAAGGGATTTCGGTTGCCTTCAGCACCCTTTCAATTTGATTAAGCCAGAGGATTATCTTCGCATGAAAAGCACCCTAAAGTTATTGGTATGACATATGCATGTGATGTTGACTAGATTATATCAACAGCCTGAATCGCTGATCTTTAAGCATATTTAAGAAATTGTAGTTATGTTATATTAAAAGCACGCTGCACTATGTTCTGTTTGGCAGTTTGATAACCATTATTAGACTGGTCAGGATAGTATAATGGTCAGATTATGGTAGACGCTCCGGCCTTATCAAATAGAGAGTTATGGTGTTTCGCTTGTAATAATTCAAAAAATGTATGTATTCATAACAGCTGCCCTCTGCATTGTGATATGTGTATAAGAATTAAAGAAATAATTTTAAAATCAAGAAATATCAGTTAAAGTGAAGAATCTACGGCTGTAACGGCATTATAATACAAGAAAATCATTCCGCTACATAGGATTGCAGATGATTAAGAGAATACACATTCTTATCCAGTCTCTATCTTATTATTATGTTATTAGTCATGGCAACTACTTCTGTCAAGTCCCTATAAATTTTAAGGAAATATACTCCTTTGTCTGTGGTTTTGTAAATACGGGAGTCAGCAGAGTATTCCAGTAAGTTATTCTCCATCATAAGTGAAAGATAGCTTTTTAAATGCGAATATGACAGATATGCTTTATACATAATCTTTTGTTGTGTTGCCTTGGCGTCGCCGTTATCAGGTCCGTTTGCAATTTCTAAAATTAGAGCAATTATTTCCAGTCGGCTTCTATGCTTCATGATATTTGAATAGAGTATATTGACAATCAATAAAAACGGCACCGTCGAGTATTATAGTAATATTTTTTTATTTTTCTGATTTACCCTTATATGTATAGATTCTTCATTTTATATGTTACAACGACAAGTCCGCAATTAGGTACTAGGAATATCTTAGTGGAGCATGATTACCTATGATTGTGATAAGAATTGTTAACGCATTTTGCTCTGCTGCACGAGATTTAGAGATAATTCGATTAGAAGAGGAGTGGAACTCGAATTATAAAGGAAAGTAATGGTTTAGAAACGCGCAATTGCTCATGTGTGGTCTGAGCAAGAAGATCATAAAATAATATTCAATTTACATAAATGGCATTCTGAAACTGGCTTTCTTACTTTGAATGATGACTTAACGAAAGAGTTCAGACATGATGACAGCCTGTGAGGCTTCTTTAACATCATGAGTTCTCACTATGTTTGCACCGTTGTTTATGCATGTTAATTCAGCAACAAGTGATGGGATAAGCCGTTCTTCTGTCCTTAAGTTTAGTAAATTTCCTATGAACGATTTTCTAGATACAGATACGCAGATCGGTTTTGACAGCGTTTTAAGCCTTGCTAATCTTGCAATGACTTCTAGATCCAAAGCGTACCATGGAAATTTTTTTATATGCGAGAAAAATGGATTACTACCCTCGTATCTAAAAAAACCTATAGATGGATCAACTATTATATTATTCTCCGCAATTTTTGCCTTTTTTGCTATAATCAAACTTTCCTCTAAAGCGTTAATCCTATCCGAAATATTACCCGAGGTAGGAGACAAGACATTCTTACTGCCGTTGTGACATGCACCTATGATTACAGGTAAATTTGATTCTGATACAACGTTAGCCATGTTTTTGTCATATTTTAGACCAGTTATATCATTTATAGCGTCTGCACCTGAGTCTATAGCCTGCTTAGCCACCGTAGAGCGTGGTGTATCAACTGAAATCGGTAAACTGCAGCTATTCTTTACTAAGCTTATGGCTTCCTTAATCCTTTTTCTTTCTTTTTCAACAGGGATAATAGTTTCAAGGTACGGTGCAGTGGACATTCCGCCTAGATCAATAATGTTGGCTCCGTTTCTCTCCAAATCTTTCG
This sequence comes from Thermoproteota archaeon, assembly GCA_046728625.1. Lineage (GTDB taxonomy): Archaea > Thermoproteota > Nitrososphaeria > Nitrososphaerales > Nitrososphaeraceae > DASQQB01. The sequence goes on along the minus strand of JBKPEX010000298.1, from coordinate 30,113 downwards.
CCGCATTAGAAATCTCTTTGGCTGTCCTGAACACTGAAGGCTTGTAAAATGATTCAGGGCTTAAGTTAATAATTCCCATTATCTTAACTGAAAAATCTTTTCCAATGCAAACAGTGCCCAGAGTCGCCATTGGTAGGCATGCATCTTTATGGTATAAAAACGTCAAACGTTCTACTCTAAAAGGTGGTGTTTTAATCCTCTAGATTAACTTTGGGTGATAAATATTCCCTCGAAGCTATTGTATTTAGTCCATTGGTTATGTGTTTACATTTCTAATTGTATCTTATACTGAAAGTAAATAGCATTCAATTTCGTTCCTTTATTCTATTAATTTGCTAAACGCCCAATATATCTTGACTTAAAGTATAATATGCATAACGTGCGGTGTCAATGTATTGAAGCCTAAGATATGTCTTGTGATGTTTATTATTTGTCCATGCAATGTTTCATCAGCCGAAAATCTTATCCAACCTACATACCATATTTTAGTATTTAATAAATCCATTTGTATGTGCTGAAATAAATTTGGGATCGTAGGTCTAAAATAAATAATGGCCAGAACGCTTGATAAAATACACACCCGACTGTCATACATTGAAGGAAGTTTAAAGAACACGACAATTATAAACAGCAACGATAAACAACAAGGATTTATTTTTTCACTTCTAAATCCTCCAGTCCCTCTTGGAGGAAATGTTATATCTCTAGATATCTTTGTAGACGAAATTCCAATTTTGAAAAAGTCAATTTATATTGCAACCTCAGACGACGTGGTCAATGCGTCTACATTATCTGAGCAGAGGCCATTGACATTCAAACCGTTTCAAAGCGCGAGATTTCTAATAGTAAGCGAACATATACTAGAAGGTAAAAAGAAGCATAAAGTCATTATCTTAAGTAAACTGGAAGGATTCGAACAGATAATCATCCCTTTTACTTTTTACGATTATGTTGGAGAAGGTAAAGAGCACATAATTATTCCCAAAGACACAGGAGGCGATTTGGAACCTGACGAGTCTAGCGACCACACTCTTTTTAAGAATTTTACTACTCCATTAATACTTTCTGGCAAAAAAGCCTACATAGTGTGTTCATCTAATGCCTCTATATCTGCTAATTGGAGTTGGATGGGAGCCAGATATGATAATGGCGGTTTATATGTTCCACCAGCAAGGGCTTTTGGAAGAATAATAGTTGAAGTCTCTGCAGATGACGGGGTAAGAAAAAGGCTTCCGAACTTTGTAGTCTCTTCTAGACACGAAAATGGCATTTTGTATACTAGACATGAAGTATCAGGCTTGCAAGTAAAAAGGACATTATCTGTACCAACTGACCATAAAGGTCTGATCATGAAATTGGAGATATCCGATAGAGACAGTCATTTCCAGGATCTAAATGTTAGTACAAGAAAAATTGGTAAGATGCAAAGGAAGATTCGATTGCATTTTTTAATCGACAGCAATATCACCAGTTACGGGCTAGCGGCCATTTCTCAAAGTAACTTTTCTAAAATGATTAAAACTGATAATTGTATCCAGATTCAGACAGCAGCAAAGAATGGCCTAGCGCATTATTATGGGACAATCGGAGTCTCACCAAAGACACAAAGACCGTACAAAGTTTTGATGGACTCCTTCGATAATGATCTTGAATTGTCTTACAATGTTCAAATCCAATCAAACAAAGCTTCTGAGATTGCATTGGTGGCTGCTGGTAGCTTTAGTAGTCCAGAAGATTGCTTACAAGAATATAGATTCCTAAGAGACAATTATAATTATCTTTTAGAAGATACTAAGACTCATTTTGAGAGTATGGCTTCTTCAACATTGCGCATAACTACCACTGCAGATACAATTCAAAACTCTACAATGATAAAATTACTACGGGCCTTTGAAAAAGCTAAGACGAGTCTAGAATACCTAAAAGCGGAGTACGATGAACTTGGAGTAGGAATTTGTGCAGGTCTACCCAGATTCCCTAATTATTGGGCCAGAGATACAGGTTGGTCTTTGAGAGGATATCTAGCAATAGGCGACTACCAATTTGTCCTTCCTGTTATCCATAATTTTCTTAGCCATCAAGCCAAAAAGAGTTCAAAATATGCTACTAAGGGTGAACTGCCCATGATAATAAGCGGCAAGTCCTTCCTTCATAGTACTACTTATGGTTCTGCAGATTCCACCTTTCTTTTTCCGTGGGCAATACGTGAGTATGTATTATCGACTGGGAACATAAACTTCCTAAAGGATAGGTGGCAGGATATTATCGATCTAATCAATTACGGATTTTCAAAGGACATAGATAACGATGGGTTGATTGAAAATGGATTCACGGGAATGGCCGAAAAATTGCCCATCCAAGACTCTACTTGGATGGATCACATAGACCGGAGAAAAAGTGCAAACGATATACAAGCATTATTCTATGAGAGCTTGAAAATTGGAGTTGAATTGGCAGAATTGGTAGGAGATCGGTACAATGGAGAAAGATGGCTAAGGGAATCTATAAGCTTGAAAAATAAAATTGAATTAGAATACTGGAATGAAGATTCGAAATTCTATTTTGATACCATTAGGAAGGACGGCTCAAAAGATTCGAGCATAAGGCCGAATGCTCTAGTACTTCTGCTCACTGATGCAGTAAGCAGCGAGACAAGGGCCCAATCGGTACTTTCCCGATTAGAAAGGGAAGATATGAGCACGCCCTGGGGGGTCAGAACTTTGAGCGCTTTGGATCCCAAGTATCATCCCACACTTTATCACGATGGCGCTGTCTGGCCTCTCGTTACAGGATGGATGGCCATATGTGAGAGCAAATTTAACAGAACGAATGAAGCACTACATTACTTAGAATCTATGGCTGACAGAATCTTGTCTGAGAATGGGATGTATGCTGAAACATACAGAGGAGACCGTCCTGAGCCATTTAATTCATGTATACTTCAAGCTTGGTCTGTAGGAACGTATGTACATGCAATTCGTGAAATGATACTTGGAATGAAGATAAATCTAATAGAAAATAAGATCTGCTTTGAGCCTAAGATACCTGATTCTCTGAAAAATAATTGTAAGCCATTGAAACTTGAATACAGTCTAAACAGCGTGGAAAACAATGAGAAAAGGGATAGAATACTCATAACTCTTGATCCTGTCCATGACCAAATCCTTGTCAACTTTAAAGACAGAATAGATAATAAATTACCACATATTTACAGCAATTCATACTCCATCAAAATTGAATAGTAAAACTCACGTTGGTTGCAATATCTAGATAATTATAAGACTGTAAACAGAATGCCATTTAGTCTTGGTTGCAGATAGAATGTTCATAATGTTTACGATATTATATATGTGGTTATAACATATATACATGCCCAAAATCACATAAGGTAAACAAAAGATGATGTCGATAGACGAAAAGAGAATATTTGAGATAATTCATGAAAGACAACCTACTACGATTGCACTTAATGGACCTGAAGGTCTTTTACCCAAGATTCAAGACACAGCGGATAATATTACCGAAAGATTCGGTATTACGGCATATGTAATCGGGGATACATCATGGGGATCCTGTGATATAAACCAGCACGCAGCTGATCTCTTGGGTGCGGACATTTTATTCAACATAGGTCATACAATAGCAATGGAATCATTTGGTAGTAAGACTGTTATGATTAATGCCTTTGATGATATAACTTTCAACGATATTGCAAGAAAATGTGCAATAGAATTGAAATCTATGGGGTACAAATCAGTTTCATTGCTGACAGACAGCCAACACCTGAACCAGATACCGTCTGTAAAAGAGATTTTTGAACAATATGATTATAGGGTCGTTATCGGCAAAGGAAAAGGCCAGCTAAACGACTCACAGGTATTTGGATGTGAATTCTATCCTGCGCATGATAGTCATACTATAGTAGATGCGTATATCTTTCTTGGTCAGAGTCCGTTTCACTCAGCAAGCATTGCAATGTCCACCGAAAAACCGACTTATATGTTGGATCCATATTCTGAAGAATATTCTGAAGTAAATGAAATAGCGTTGCATCTAAAGAAGAAAGCTATACTGTCAATTTACAAAGCATTAGACGCACACAAACTGGGCATAATCATTGGTCTTAGAGAAGGACAATTTGCTAAAATCCAAGCATTGAGGCTGAAAAAATCTTTTGAACAGTTAGGCAGAAAGGTGCAATTGATCGCATTAACTGACATAAACGATGATCGGCTGCGAGTTTTTAGAAGAATTGAAGTTTTTATACAAGTCGCATGTCCAAGAATAGCTATAGACGATGAATTCAGATCAACCGTCCTCTCTGTTCCGCAGGCCCATGCTTTAATAAAGTTGATAAAAAAAGAACCCATAGATGATTTTCTTAAAATTCATCATTGGCTTTAATTGAAATATAACTCGATTATCTGATACCTGTTTCTACATTTACTAATCGAATGACTTCCAATTATATTAATTCATGCAAGATTCTTTTCCAGATACTAGTTTCCTTTATTCTATCTTCTATAATTAGTCGAAATATGCTAGAAGGTATGGAGGCAGCCTGCTGGTACCACTATAAATACATTACCTCATCTCAAGTCGTGCAATATCCACCACGTAGACGTGCCAGCATGATTATGCCGCCTTAGGATTGCTCCCTCCCGGACCTCACCCATTTCGGCGGTTTACATGGTCATTACCACACCTTCATGTGGCATGCCGTTCATATCCATCCGACACGGCGTGATCTCATTAAAGCAAGACTAGCAAGTACAATGTGCTTATAGTTTTACCCAGCAGTTACTGATCCCAGCATGAGCCGATTTCTAGTATGGGGTACGGCTGGCTCCCCGATCCTCCCTGCCTCCGTACTTTTATAGACATACTCATTATATTTGCGTATCTCATAGATTCTAATGAAATTTTTTTTGAATGGTATACAACTGTTGGAGCTATTTAGATGTGGTGATATGTATCTCGTACCGAGACTCACGATTGAGCCCATGAGAAAATGCGATTACAAGTCATATGAAAAAGCCTCAGACAGAATTGTATCTGCTAAAGTTTTCTGGGTTTTACAAACTGAGCAAACTTCGTTACTGGATAATCGTCCGCATATTGAACAATTGTTCTCATCAATATGAGTTGATAAAGAACGTAAATCTTTCGATATTTTCATCATAGAATTGTAGGCATTGTACTTGATACCTGGACGACTCTTTTCCAAATGATTGATGAACCTCCGTATATCAGTCCTAATACTTTCATTCATGTAGGGACATTCCTCAGACTGGAACGGAATCTGTCGCTGCAAGGCATAGAATGCAATCTCCAACTCATAGATTTCGATAAAGGGTTTAATTTTTTTTATGCCATTTCGGCTGTAGCTTACAGATTCTGGATAAATCCATCCTATTCTTTCTGTATCACCAGCAAACATGTTGATCATAAAAGTTTGTAATTGATCATCAAGGTTATGCGCTGTTGCTATAACATTAGCTCCCAAAGATTCTGCTGCTAGATCCATTGCCCTTCTACGAAAAGTACCGCACATAGAACATGATGACATTTTTTTGGTAGGTCTCCTAATTACGGCTTCATCGATATCGACTCCAAACAATTGCCGATAACTAATGATCACATTCTTAATTTTTAGATTTGAGCAAAAGCTTTTTACTATCTCCAATGATTCATCACGATATCCTTTTACTCCTTCATCTATTGTCACGGCGATAGGAGCCTGCCAACCGTGGCGATCCAAAAATTTTTTCAGGACGTACAATAGTGACAAACTGTCTTTTCCTCCAGATACTCCTATGGCTAGTTTATCATCATGTTTGAGCATAGAATATTTATTCATAGTTTTTGAGGCCTTTTCCTCTATGGATCGTAGAAAACAATTTCTGCACAAGTACTCTCCTGAATAGGCTCGATGATATATACTCAAAGTATTATGACATTTATTACATATCTGTCGTAGCAATGACAACAATTAAGCTATCTGCATTATTATTCCTTGTTGAAGCAATTTCATAATGATACTTAACTTACATTAACAGGCTCCATAATACAATAAACTTCCTAAAACAAACCATTACTATAATCCCGTGATGATATTATAGAAAATACGCGACAAAGGCATTTATGTATCATTTGTATATGTTTATACGTGTCCCGAGAAGACTCGGATCTATTAGATGATGTGAACCTCAAAATAATAGATCTTTTGAGTACTGATTCGTCAACACCCTTTGTTGAAATTGCTAAACAAATTGGAATATCCGATGCAACAGTACATATAAGAGTTAAACGATTAGTTACATCAGGAATAATAAGCAAATTCACAATTTCGGTTGATAATAATCGACTTGGTTATGATCATCTTGCATTTATGGGAATAAATGTAGACCCTGGTACCGCCGAGAATGTTACTAATGCTTTGTCGCGTTTAGAAGAAGTCTTAGAGATTCATGAAATGCATGGAAGGTTCGATTTATTATTAAAAATTCGTGCGAAGAATCTCTACGAGATGAGGGATATAGTAGAAATCAAGATCCGTAAATTGCCTAGCATACTTGAAACAGAATTAATGACTGTTCTCAAAACGAGAAAGGAAGAACAAATAGTGTCTTTGAAGAAAGATATTGCTGGCAAAGCCGACGCGGCAATTGCATAATCGCTAATAAGCATAATTATTATATGTAATTATTTCTTTTGTTTATCCTTCTTTGATGACTGCCACCAATCCAGATAGTCATCATGTAACCGTTTTCTATTATCAGTGAATTGATTTTCTCTTTTATCCCGCAATTCATCAAATTTATCTCTTGACGCAAATAGCCCGCAGCTCTTGCAGATGAAATTCTTACTAATAGGATCGTACTTTAGCTCTCCCCCACATTCCGGACAAAAAATTACCAATCATTCTTGAATCCTATTTTCCTAATAAAAGGTTTATGTGAATACCGATTGTGAGCGGCTTCGGGGCGTATTGTAATAAATAATACATACTATATCAATTCTATTTACTTTCGGTATCATTTGGTATAACCCCGTTACTACTACAATCTACGACTTAATTAGGGTTGATGATCTTTTTCGCCCTATAGCATAAACTGAAGCCTGAATACACAGTAAATACAGATGAGAAGCCTGATTCAGAGGAATGATGAGATGTACTTAACGTGGTAAGGTGATTAGTTTTTGAGATCGCTTGATATTAATTATTGACTACGCAACTATTATACTTATATTAAAATGTACAAAAAATTATCTCGTATCATAATATCGTAAGTTTTTAATGGTTCCTCCGCTGGAAGGTTTTGAGGCATACCGTTTAGTAGGTTAAAGGAAGACATATGTAAAGGACACGTTATGGTTTTCTCATCTTCATTTAAGAATCCTGTAGACAAGTCAGCATATGCGTGCGTGCAGATTCTGTCTAATGCAAAAATTTTATCTTTTATCTTCAGTACCAGGATTTTCTTGTCGTTAAAGTCGAAGTCTAGGAGGTCACCCTCTTTTAACGATTTTGTGTCGCAAACCTTTGTCCATACAGACATTAAACCACACCATTACTACCGATACTTATAGTGTTTCTCAAAAATGTCTTGTGTTTCCCTGTATCTGGATTTTTCTACTTCTAGGATTTGTTCCATTGCTTCGTCGACCTTCAGCATCAAGGGCTTGCCAGACCATTTGTTGTCAATGAGGTAATTAATCCATGCTCGTATAGTCGGCCCCATCTTTCTGGATAATGGTTCTAGGAATCCGTTTACTATTTCCCGTTTTGCACCTTCTCTGCTTAATCCTCTGCACATTAAATAAAAGATCTGCATTTCATCTAACTGTGCTACGGATGCAGAATGCGTAGCTTTGACTTCGTTGGTTTCAATTTCGAGTCCCGGGATTGCATCTGATTTCGCACCTCTATCGAGTAGAATTGCATGTCCCGCAAGATATGATTCTGACGACTTGGCTTCCTTTCCGATTTTAATCATACCTTTGAATAGGGATTTTGAAGCATCTTTCATAACAGATTTAGCCATCACCCTTCCTCTTGAATTATGACCTATATGAATTAAGTTAGAAGTTATGTCGAATGCCTGTTTTCCAATTCCGAAAATAATTTCAACATCTTCTGCTGATGATCCCGGTCCTTTCATAATGCTATCTATTTTATACCTGGATAATTGAGAACCAAACATTCCAAGGTACCAAGATATCTTTCCATCATTTTCTACAAAAGCCTTCCTGTTTGAGAAATTAATATTTTGTTCGCTCATTGCCTGCAAGGTTACCATTTCTAGATGAGCATTTTGATCGACATGGCATTCCAGCAACTCAAAATACGCCTGTTGGTGTTCCATGTCCGTTGTCTGTGGTGAATATATCTCTTGAACTATATTTGCGCTTGAACCAACATCAGCCACAATGACGTTTCGTGCTATTGAGGAAGTTCCATCATCTGCCAATGAGCTAATGATTCGAATAGGATCTGTGATTATTGTATTTTTGGGTATGTAGATAAAAATACCAGATTGATAGGCTGATCCTGTCAATGCGAGGAATTTGTCTTCTCCATAATTAAGCTGGTTTGTTATAGTTAATCGTTTTTTTAAAAGATCCTCATGCTCTTTCATGGCTTCGTTGATATCCGAAATGATTACTCCTTGTTTTGATAAGTTGTCAGCAATAAACAATCGATTTATAGAAGATCCGATGTACAAGACACTTGTTCCATTCTCTAGTTCACTCAGTCTATTTTTAAGATCTTCATAAGGTTCAGATGGTATTGATCGGTCATGAATACGAATATGATCTGGTCTAAGCTGATTAACATCTGAATATTTTGTATAAAGGGGAGAAACCTCTGATGGAAGAGATATATATTTTGCAAATGCCTTTTCTCTTATATCATTAAGCCATGCAGGTTGTTTTTTTTCATGGATTATTTTTTTGATGTAATCCTCATTAATAGAAGATAGAATTTCCAAGAAGAGGTATCACCACATTACTGTTAAATAAAATAGAGATAGTAATTTCTATTTATCCTACTGATCCTTCCATTTCAAGCTTTACCATTCTGTTTAGCTCAACTGCGTATTCCATAGGTAATTCTTTTGTAAATGGTTCCATAAAGCCACCAACGATCAATGATAATGCGTCAGATTCGGAAAATCCTCTGCTCATTAGATAGAATATTTGCTCATCTCCAATTTTTCCCACAGTTGCTTCATGCGATATGGTTGCATCTTCTTCATTTACTTCTACGTACGGATAGGTGTCAGTTCTTGAATTTTCATCTAATAATAAAGCATCACATCTAACATTTGACTTTACTCCTGTAGCACCTTTTGCAACGTGAAGCAAGCCTCTATATGTGGTTCTACCGGCATCCTTACTGACTGACTTACTTGTAATTCTAGATGTAGTATTTGGTGCTAAATGCACTGCTTTTGCACCCGCGTCTTGATGCTGACCAGCGCCTGCAAAGGCGACAGATATTACTTCAGCATGAGCGTTCTTTCCAAGCATATAAACTCCTGGATACTTCATAGTTAATTTGCTACCAAGATTTCCATCAACCCATTCAACTGTAGCATTTTCATACGCATATGCTCTCTTGGTAACTAAGTTATATACATCCTTACTCCAGTTCTGTATGGTAGTATATCTAATCTTAGCTCCTTTCTTTGCAATCAATTCTACAACCGCGGAGTGAAGTGATTCAGTAGCATAAACAGGAGCGGTACATCCTTCAATATAATGGACTTCTGCACCCTCATCTGCGATGATCAGGGTTCTCTCAAATTGACCTATGTTTTCAGCATTGATTCTAAAATACGCTTGTAGTGGTAGATCTACCTTTACATTAGGTGGAATGTAAATGAATGACCCGCCTGACCAAACAGCACTATTTAGTGCAGCAAACTTATTGTCTTCGGGTGGAATAACCTTTCCAAAATGTTTTCTCATAATTTCTGGTTGTTCTTTCACCGCAGAGTCAGTATCAATGAAAATAACGCCCTGCTTTTCAAGATCTTCTCTCAGGTTATGATATACTACTTCAGATTCATATTGAGCACCTACACCTGCAAGAAACTTTCTCTCTGCCTCCGGAATACCAAGCTTTTCAAAAGTATTCCTTACAGAGTCAGGAACATCATCCCAGCTTTTTCCTTGCTTCTCAGACGCCTTTGCATAATAATAGATATTCTGAAAATCGATCTTGGACAAATCACCGCCCCAATTAGGCATAGGCTTACTCATAAAAACATCATATGACCTCAATCTAAAATCTCTCATCCAATCTGGTTCGCCTTTCATTCGGCTAATTTCCTCTACGGTTCCTTTAGATAGACCTTTCTTGCTCAAATATACATAGAGTTCTGTAGAATCCTTAAAGTCATATTTACTATAATCCATGTTCAACTCTTTAGTAGCCATATGACAGTATAACGGCGTTATGTATTATATATATTTTGCATAAATTCAGAAAAAGCTTGCTTCAACGGAGCAATTCATGAGAGATATATATAAAGAGATATTCATAATGTTCTGTATAGACGCTACATTAAAGAACTCAAATTATTTGAAATGGCTCATAATTTTACCACGATCTATTATGGATGTGGTCACTCTTCCTAATCTCCGTTCAAGAGTCTCTTGGCTAGGTTGAAAGTGCCTATTAAAGTATGTTCTTTAGCTTCAAAAGATAGAATACCTTTAATCCTTAGCGCTGCGGCAGTTCGTGGACCAATTGCTATGACAGCTTTAACATTCTTCAACGAGACCGCATTAACTGACAATTTTTCCATTATTTCAAAAAATGATAGAACTGTCGATCTACTAGTAAAGATAATAGCATCTATCTTCTTTTGTTGGAGCAAAAATGAAAAGTGATTCCATATAGTAGTCAGCCCTGATGTCTGTACCGTATAAAGAAATGATTCATCCACCACCATTCCTAGAGCCGAAAGGCTCTTCGCTATGAATTCATCTGCGGCAGTACTCCTCGGGATAATGATAGTCTTCCCCTCGCAATGCATTTTAGAGAATAAAGTTACCAAATCTTCAGATGAGTATTTTTCTGGGATTAGCTTGACTGCTACATTGTACTTTTCCAGACTTTGCATAGTCTTGGGCCCGATTGCCACAACAATTGTCGAATTTAACGATGAAACAACTTGCTTGGTTTTGTTTACGCTGAATGCAAAATCAAACAGAACATTGACTGCTTGTGAACTTAAAAACATACAATAATCGTACTTTCGTCCAGATATTTTATCAATAAATTCTTCGACCACTTTGGATTCTGCAGGTTCTACATCAATGGTAGGTAGCGAAATTACAGTACCTCCCTCTAGATTTACAAGTCGTATAAACTCTTTAGCTAAAACACCTTTCCTTGTCACTGCAAGCACTTTTCCGTTTAGAGACTGTGACAATAAATCACCCGTCATAAAACCAACAGAGCTTTTCTTGTAAAGAAACCACTTTTCCAACTATTATTACTGCGGGAGGCTTTATGTTTGCGTCCTGTATCTTGGCTACAATATTAGACAGAGTTCCCTTAATTATCCGTTGTTTTTTGACCGTTCCGTTTTCGACAACCGCGATTTGCTCATTTTTGTCCACACCAGCTTGTATTAAACTATATGAGATCTTTTCTATGTTCCCTATTCCCATAAGAATAACAATAGTATCCACAGCGCTAGCCAATTTGTCCCATTTTACTGTTGGATCAGCTTTGTCTGGATCTTCGTGGCCTGTAACTATAGCCAGGGAGGAAGCAAGTTTTCTATGTGTTAATGGAATTCCAGCATATTCTGCTGATCCAATAGCTGATGTAATTCCAGGAATTATCTCAAATTTGATGTCATTTTGAACCAAGCATTCCGCTTCTTCACCTCCCCTACCAAAGATAAAAGGATCGCCTCCCTTCAGACGCAAGACTTTCTTTCCTTTTTTTGCGTAATTAATCATTAGTTGGTTAGTATTATCCTGATGTGTTACAGGATCACCCGCCACCCTTCCTACATAAACTTTTTCAGAAGATGAGGGAATCAAATTTATGATTTTCTTGCTAATTAGTCTATCATACAGCACAACTTGGCAGCTCTTTAAAAGTTCTGCAGCTTTTACTGTAATTAACTTAGGATCTCCTGGACCAGCACCACAAATGTAAACTTTCCCATTACCTTTACTTCGTCTCATAAATTTTTGTTCCACTCTATCACGGCATTCCGCCAACCTTGTGATAAATTTGCTGCCCCTCGTTCCAAAAGCAAATTTCCGGTTCTTGTTCCAAGATTATTAGGGTTATTAGAGCTTCCAGTTTCTCTTACCTCTATTGATTTGGTACCATCGGCCGAAAATACATTAGCATGCAAAGTAATCTTCTGTTTACTCTGATTAGCAGTGGCTATAGCACCAACAGGAAACCTACAACCTCCTTCTATCTTTTTTAACAATGCACGTTCGGCATCAATTTCTGCTTTAGAAGAAACATGTTGAATACACTTCAAAGTTTTAATTAATTTCAAATTATCCTTTCTGGATACAATTGCAATTGCCCCTTGTCCTGGCGCAGGAACAAAATCCCTTATGCAAAATCTTTCAACGATAACATCTTTCATTCCCATCCTAGTTAAACCCGCCTCTGCAAGTATAACTGCATCATATTCTTTAGAGGCAATAGATTTCGTAACTCTTGTCTCTACATTCCCCCTTATTGGTCTGACGTTAAGATCAGGTCTTTTTCTCATCACTTGGATTGCCCTTCTTAAGCTACTGGTTCCAATGGTTGATCCAGCAGGTAGCTCAGCTAACTTTTGCTTTTTTCCATTTACCAAGACATCATTTGCTTTTGCTCTTTTTGGAATACAAGCGATGGTTAACTCATTTGAAAGATCAGAGGGAATATCTTTCAAACTGTGAACCGCGAAATCTATATTTCCTAAAATGACAAGTTTATCCAAGTCTTTTTCAAAAATACCTTTCTGATCTATGGCAAATAAGGGTCTTTTATCAATGTCACCTTTCGTAGCAACCGTGATGATTTTGTAGTCAATAGATGGTATTAACCTTCTTAGCTGTTGCAAAACAATCTTCGTTTGAGCAACAGCAAGTCTACTACCTCTTGTTCCTACCCTATACTTCATGATAACGCTTCTTTTACCTTATACAGGGCATGTCTATAGGACTCTATAGTCATATCTATATCATCTTCACCATGAGCGTACGAAATAAAACAACTCTCAAATTGGGATGGTGGAATAAAGACTCCTTTTCTTAACAGTTCGTCGTAAAGCTTTCTGAACATACGTAAATTAGATTTTTTTGCACTTTTTGCATCTGTTACTTTTTCAGGAGTAAAGAATAATTGATACATTGATCCTATACTGTTTATTGTATAATTCATTTCTAATTCATTCAATACTTCTTTAATTCCATTAACTATATTATTACATGTTCTGGCAATTTTCGGGTAGATTATATTTTTTTCTTGAATTAATAATTCAATGTTAGCTATGCTCGCTGAGACTGACACAGGGTTTCCTGCATAGGTGCTGGCCTGATACACTTTTCCACTTGGTGCTAGATGCTGCATTATCTCATTCTTGCCTGCGATTGCGGCGATAGGAAAACCGCTTCCCATAGCTTTTGCAAATGTTGCCAAGTCAGGTTCGATTCCGAAGAATTCAGCTGCGCCACCAAGAGCAAGCCTAAAACCGGTTACAACTTCGTCAAATATCAGCAATATGTTTTTATCATGTGTTATCTCTCTCAGTTCATTCAGATACTCTTTTTCTGGCAAAATAAGCCCCATGTTAGCACATACCGGCTCTACTATTACACAAGCTATGTTTTCATCATTCTCTTCTAATACTTGCTCCAACGCTATAATTTCATTGTAAGGAACTACTATTGTTTGAGATGAGACTTCTTCAAGAGATCCGTAAGAGGTTGCAGAATTCGTTAAATCCAAACCTCCTTTTACAAGTACATAATCATGCGCACCATGGTAACAGCCTTCAAATTTTATAATTTTATTTTTCCTTGTGTATGCACGTGCTAATCTAATAGCATTCATAGTAGCTTCTGAACCTGTATTTACTAATCGTGTCATTTCTGCGTATGAAATGATGCCTGAAATCAACTCAGCCAATTTTACTTCCTTTTCTGTAGGTACGCAAAATAAGGTACCATCCTCGAGTTGAGATTTTACAGATTCAATCACAGTTGCATTTGCATGCCCTAGCAATATAGATCCATATGCCATACAATAATCTGTATAGACGTCATGATCGGCAGTAACAATTTTACTCCCTTTTGCAGAAGCAGCAAAAAAAGGATAGGGCTCATAAAAGCGGACAGGACTATTAACTCCGGCAGGAATTAGATTTCTTGCTCTATTAAACAATGATTCAGATTTGTTAATAACCATCGTGGAGAGTTGCTCCTATTTATAATATACAACTGCTTCATGATTAATTAGGTTAGTCATTAAGTAATTTGGCCATTTCTTTCGCATGATAGGTGATCAACATGTCTGCTCCTGCCCTTTTAATGGATGTGAGAAATTCAGTCATTACAGCGTTTTCATTGATCCAGTTCTCATATGCGGCTGCCTTGATCAGAGAATATTCTCCAGAAACGCTGTATGCGCAAATGGGTAAATTAGTAGAATTTTTTGCTCTATAGATCAAATCAAGATATGGGATGGCAGGCTTTATCATAATTATATCTGCACCTTCTTTAATATCCAGTTCTATCTCGCGCATAGCCTCGTTAGAGTTTGTGAAAGGCATTTGATACGTTTTTCTATCACCAAATTCTGGAGCACAATTGGCCGCGCCTCTAAAAGGAGTATATAATGATGAGGCTTGTTTTGCAGAATAGCCCATAATGATAGTATCTGTAAAACCGTTCTCATCTAGGACGTGACGAATAGCTTTTACCTGACCATCCATCATTGCAGAGGGTGCCACCATATCCGCTCCTGCAGTTGCGTGACTAAAAGCCACCTTGGTTAAGGCCTGAAGGCTAGCATCATTATTTATTTTTTGATTTATCAAAATTCCACAATGTCCATGTGATGTGTACTGACATAGGCAGACATCAGTAATTATAACAATTTTGTCACCAAAGTGCTTACGAATTAATTCAGTTGTCCGTTGTATAATGCCTTTATCGTCAAATGCGGATGTTGCGGCTGTGTCCTTTTGGACTGGGATACCGAAAAGGATTATAGCTTGTATTCCTAGATCTGAAATCGTCTGCACCTCATCTATAATATCATAGATAGGTAGTCTTTCAATCCCAGGCATGAATTCGATAACTTGACGCTTTTTTATTCCTTCTTGTATAAATATTGGGCATATAAAGTCTTTGACAGATAGTCTGACTTCTTGTACGAGATCGCGTATTGCAACTTTTTTCCTTAGACGTCTCAATCGAATAGTTGGAAAGCCAACAATACTGTCTCTATGGTAATTAATATTATTTGTCTTCATATTTGAATAACTTGGCAGCCATCTTTATTAGATCTTCATGTTTTTGGTTGTCTGACTCAATTTCCTTTTTAAGGTTGTTCATAGGAACAGATAGAACACCCTCTACTATGGCATGTGAAAATTGTTCAATCACTCTAAATTCCTTAGGTCCTAATTTCTCACCAAGTATGGAAAGTGCTTTTTTAAGCTCACGCTCTCGAATAACTTCTACGCTTTTAAAGATAGAAGTAACTACGGGTTCTGCTTTCTTCCTCTTAAAGATGCTATCAACACATCTCATTTCATTTTCTATTATCCTTTCAGCTGAGTATATTTCATTTCTGCGTGACCGTATATTCTTCTCCACAATCTCGACTATCTGATCCATATTTACCAATTTTATTTTACTTATTGAGGCCACCCTTTCTTCTACGGCTCTAGGATTAGAAAGATCCAAAATCATTATTCCCTCTTGCCTGCTATTCATAGCTTTTTCTATCCTATCATAGGTAATCAAGTAATATGGAGCAGCAGTAGCAACAAATATCAAATCTACTTCATATAGCTTTTCTAATGCACTCTCAAATAGAATTGGTTTACCTGCGACTGTATCGGCAAATGATTTAGCTCTTTTATAGGTCCTGCTAGTTATCAGAAAATTAATGTTTCTCTGCTTCAGTGACTTTGCAATTAGACTAGCACCCTCACCCGAACCAATTAACAGAATGCACTTCTTCTGCAGATCATCAAAATATTCTTCTGCCAAGTTCACAGACATCGATCCGATCGAAACGCTTCCCTTGTTTAGGTTGGTACTTGTTCTGACTCTGATGCCCACCTTTATCGCTTTGTTAAATATAGTGGAAAGATAATAAGCAGCATAGCGATTTTTACGAGAGAATTCAAGAGCACGTTTCACCTGATTCAATACCTGATGTTCACCCAGAACCAGTGAATCTAAACCCGACGCTAGTTTTAATATGTGGAGCACCACATCATCACCTCTATTAGTTTCTACAATTTTAATAAATTCTCCTATCGGCAATTCTATAATGGAGGCCCAAACCTCAAGCAGTTTATGTAAATCAGGATTATTACTTACAGCAAATACCTCTACTCGGTTACATGTCTGGAGAATAATACATTCCTTCAATCCGGACTTTTCTAAAAATAGTTTGTGTGCAATATCCAGATCTTTGAAAGCAAATTTCTCAAGAAGATGAATAGGTGCGTTCCTGAACGTAACTCTAGCATTAACCACCTGCAGTGGTTCTTCAATTGTATACAATGTCATTTATTTATTTTATTCTCCTGGTTTTCTAACAGTACAAGTGTTGCGCTTTTAGCTTCTTGAAACCTGTCTTCCTTAATAAGGTTCTGAATATGTTTGTCATGAATTAGGGAATAAAGAAATTCCTTTCTTTCTGCAACGGTTTTGAGTTTTTCTTTTGCAGCAGTCCTTGCGAATTCCTGTAACTTCGCATTTTGAATGTCTGTCTTTTTTATTGCTTTGTTCAACAGCTTCTCTAGCTTAATTCTTATTCTACGAGCCATAATTGGACTCTTTCCAAATGTTGAAACTGCTACCTGTATGATGCCTTCAATATTGATAATTGAAGTATACGAAAAGTCGCTATAACGTGGGTCATCAGACGCGTATACAAATGAACCCATCGCACGTCCCCTTTCCACTAGTTCGCGGTTTAAGGTTTTGTTATTGGTAGAAGCCAAAAGTAGAAATACATTCTTGTAGTTCTCTAGTATACCAGCATCTTTTATTTGCGTTTTGACAGTATTAATTTCCCCTTCTTCTTCAAGTTTCATTAGATACCTACTCAAATGATTACTTATCACTGTAATCTTACAATTTTGACCTAAAAGTCCTCGGACCTTTCTTACACCCTCGGTCCCTCCACCCAACACTACTACATGTTTATTGTCAAGATTTAGATCGACTATCAATCTCAAACACTAAGTGCTTTGGAATTAACTCCGTAGTTTCTTTATTTAATTGTTGCATGATCCACTTAATCCAGTATTTAGGACTTGCCATCGATTTCTAATCTGGAATTATTGTCATACATCTATATCTTTATATTTCTATCTGTATATATCTGTGTATATGTATATATCTGTGTTAATCCCCATTTTTATATATAGATAAAATAAATCTTAAAGGCAGTAACTTAAGACTAATTAGTGGCCCCATCGTTTTTAGTCATCGTAGTAGTTAACATTGGAGGAAAACGGCTCGTCCTTAGATTCTTTGGATTTAGATACCATCGGAATTGGTCTGGCTACCAAAGGTCGTTTAGTAGAAGCAGGATTCAAGTCAATTAGGGACCTGATAGTCAGAGGGCCGGTAGACATCTCAGAGGTAACTGGGATGGAAATGGAAAAATCCGTATATATATGCAACAAAGCGAGAATCAGACTTGAATTGTTAGGCCTGATTGATAAAAGTTTTGTTACAGCCACAAGCCTTTATGATAGAAGGAAAAAAGAACATCGTATTTCAACAGGTTCTAAAAATTTAGATGATCTATTTGAGGGAGGAATAGAAAGAAGAGCCCTCACGGAAATTTATGGTGAATATGGTACAGGTAAGACTCAGATCTGTCATACTTTATGTGTCATGGTAAAAAAGAAATTATCTGAGGGTGGACTAAATGGCCGGGCTCTGTATCTCGACACAGAGAATACGTTTAGGCCTGAAAGAATAGTATCTATAGCTAAATCTAGAAATCTGAATCCAGATAGCTCTCTGGAAAATATAATAGTTGCAAAAGCATACAATAGTGCGCATCAAGAATTAATTATTGAAGAAGTTGGTTCGGTTATCGATACAGAGAATGTGAAATTATTAGTAGTAGATTCTGCTGTTGCGAACTATAGATCCGAATATATAGGACGCGCGACACTTTCAGAAAGACAACAGAAGCTTAATAAATTCATGCGTATGCTGGTACGAATCGCAGAAACTTACGATATTGCGGTAGTAGTGACCAATCAAATTCTATCATCTCCTGATGCAATCTTCGGCGATATATTCCGTCCAACGGGTGGACATGTTGTAGCACATACCAGTACATACAGAGTATATCTTAAGCGATCTGGTAAGAATCGAATCGCACGAATGGTCGATAGTCCATACCATCCAGAAAAGGAGACATTATTCGCCTTAACTGAACAGGGCGTCTCTGATCCCGATTAAGATGGGAGCAAGGATCGTTCAGATAATAATAAATTGAGGCATCCTATAGTGAGTTTGTAATGCCTAGCTCCCATGGAATGAAAAGGAAGTCTAGATCTATTCTTACAAAGTCCAATATAGCGAGGGGTTTGTCATATTTACTTGTTGATTACAAGGTCGGTGATAAAGTCATAGTAGATATAGATCCCAGAGAACAAAGTACTATGCCCCACCGGAGATTCCAAGGAAAAGTCGGAATAATTATGGATGTTGGTAGAAGAACGCTAAAAATAGCGATAAAAATAGGTGAAAAACAGAAAATATTGCAAACTAAACTTAATCATATCAAACCATTAGCAACAAGTCAAAAGGATGGTAGAACAGATTGACAGATATCATAAAGAGGGAAGTTATTGCACTTCCAGAGGTTAAGGAAATATTGGAAACGGTCAAGCCAGATAATATGGATCAGATACAGCGGTGGACCTATGACTACGTGGTTAAATTTGCAAAAACCGATCCCAAATCTGCAAAGAAAATGATAAAACAACAGATCGAACAATGTGGCTTAAAGGAAGAAGAGGCAACAGAAGTTGTAAATGTAATGCCTACATCATTAGAGGAATTAAGAGCGTTTACATTTGGATGGAAGAAGCTTATCCTTACCGACGTCTTGGAAAGAATACTTGGTATATTAAAGTTGAGCCAAACTTAATAAAAAGTTAATCCAATATATTTGCTGAGATTAGTATATTGCCAGAATCACTGGTCGATAACCATAGCAGTAAGGCTACTGGATCCTATTATGCAGAACAGGAGCGATCCCCTAGAAAATATGAAGAATATGCCTACGTTCTTGACTTCACTCAAAGAGGAAAGTCAATCACAGTAAGGGGAAGGGAAGGGATTATCATTCAAGCATTGGGTGAAGAGCGTCTTACGCTGTTAGAATTGCTTGGAGTCCAAAGCATGAACTTCGAAGTAGGGGAAAGAGTCTATATTGGACGTGAGGGTCGTTCCAAGGTGGCAAGTGTTTTAGGTAGAATAGAATACAACGAGATTTCACAATCTGCAAAGAATGAACTTCCAAATATTGTAGAAGTTATAGTTAATGCCAACGAAAAAAGGTTCATCAAATATATAAATATATCTCAACCAATTACTCCGAGAATTCATGCACTTGAATTGATTCCTGGTATAGGTAAGACATACATGAGAAACATAATTAAAGAACGAGAGAGGAAGCAGTTTGAATCTTTTACAGAAATTCAGAATAGGGTAGGACTACGTGATCTGCCAAAATTGGTAGCAAAAAGAATTGTTGACGAGATTGCTGGAGATGCCAGAATGAATCTCTTTGTAAGGAAATGAATTGGTCGAAGAGGAAATTACTTGGTCAGCATAATCTAATCGATCCTAAGATTGTTGCTAGAATAGTTGAAATATCCAATATTAATAAGAACGAATCAGTTTGTGAACTTGGTGCAGGAGACGGAGTCTTGACTAATGAGCTCTGCAGACATGCCGGCTCGGTTATTTCATTTGAAATCGATTATGAACTCTATAAGAAGTTAAGACCACTTAGACTTGCTTTACCGAACTTGAGGCTTGTCAATAGTGATTTTTTCAAAATAAAAAAAAATACCAAATTTGATGTCTTTATTTCGAATCTCCCTTATTCAAAAAGCAGAGAGATATTTCAATGGTTGTCGTTGCAAAAATTCAATAGAGCAATACTTATGGTCCAAAAGGAGTTCGTTGACAAATTGTTAGCCAACCCAGGAGAAAGGAATTATCGCGTAATCACGGTATTAACACAGTACCGTTTCCATATACAGAGATTATTTAATGTAAAAAAGGAATCATTCGATCCTGAACCTTCCATTGAATCAGAAGTAATAAGGCTGTTTCCTAAATCTAAATCAGGTGGCATAACAGAGCAAACTATCTTTAATCTCAATTTGCTGTTTTCCCATAGAAACAGGCAAGCCAGATCCATATTAAAGCGATATGGTTTTGAATTAGGCAATGATTATAGCGATGATATTAGAATTGACCAGTTGCCTCCATTTGACTTGATAAATTTAGCTAGGTCACTATACAGAATTAACAATTAAGTCAACAATAAAATTAATTGTATTCAAAAGATATGATTATAATCATAATGATAATAATAAACTATAATGATTTATTTTATACTGGCTTTCAATAATGAACTCTATCAAAAAACGGTGTTGTTAGGATAAAATGACTATCTACTAGGATTAATTTCATAGTATCATTGGTTCTGCACTTATGTACGATTCTCTATATGGCTCTCGATTTAGCCATTTCATGTTATCTGTCAAACAATGATATTTAATTAAGAAAATTCTATTGAAAGACTCAAACCCTATCATTTTGAGTCATTTTGAGGAGTTAAGAAAGTTCAATAAAATTTTAGATTACGGTAAATCAATATTAGTATAACCATATCAAGAAACTGTTCCGAGGAGCACTGTTTTATAGTTGGAGGCAATGATAGGTAAAATATGTATTCGCCATCTATCGATAGCTTCCTTTTGGCTAGATCGGTAGAAAACTACAATGGTGATAGAGCGCTAGAGATCGGTATTGGATCAGGTATTATCCTAAGGGTTCTATGCAAAAACTTTAACATAGTTGCTGGAACCGATATTAGTTTTGCGACTATTCAACAATGTGAGACAATGACGTCATCTAAAGCCATGATTGTTTGTTGTGATGCTGCTTCGGCCTTTTGTAACCGGCTCTTCGATCTGATTGTTTTTAATCCTCCTTACCTTCCAAATGAAGAGTATGCCAACAAAGATAAGGACTGCACGATAGATGGAGGTCCTACGGGTATTGAAGTGACGTTGCATTTTCTAGAGTCTGCATTGCCTACTTTAAAGGAAAAGGGAAGATTATTAATAATAGTGTCGAGTTTAGCTGACCTTTCTAAACTTGACTATATTGTATGGACATCAAACTTAAGGAAAAAGATCGTTCATAAATGTGATCTGTTTTTCGAAGAACTTTCAGTGATAGAACTAAGTTTTAAGTGATCTTTTAATTCACTTTGACATTATTTTTTTAACAGTTTAGCGGCTCTTACTGCTATATGTTCAGCCATCTGAGATAGCGTGGCGGTTCCTCCGAGATCGTAGGTAACATATTTATTTTCATTGATGACATCCTCGGTGCCTCTAAATATTGCGTTTGATATGTCCACCTCCCCTAGATATTCTGTCATCCACGCCCCTGACAATATAGTTGCAACGGGATTAACTTTGTTTTTGTTGGTATATTTAGGAGCACTGCCATGTGCGGGTTCGAACATTGCATAATGATCCCCGTAATTGCCAGAATATACATTTCCTATAGATCCAACATGTCCTGATGCGCACTCTGAAACTATATCCATAAATAAATTTGTCCCCAAAAGAATGCTGTTATTAAATCTCTCTGGATTTTTAACAATCTGCTGTGTAATATTGTCAATGTAATACTCTTCAACATTTATGTTATCAAACTCTTTCTGAGCCTTTATTATCGCTTCCCAAAATATTCCGTCCGTTTCTTTCAAAATGTTTCTTTTTGTAATTATAAAAGCATTTGGAAAGTTCATACTCTTTGCAACCTGGAAGCCTTTTCTGGCAACTCTTTCGGAGCACTTTTTAGTTATTTTCCGAATAGCTATAGCCGAATCATCACTTGTTTTAAATTCGATACCAGCGTAAAGTCCTTCCGTTGCTTCCCGTATACAAACAAAATTTAACTGATGTTCAAATTTCTTGTATGTTTTTATAGGTCTTATATTAGCATATAATTCGAACTTCTGTCTAATACTAACTGCAACGCTGCGCGGAGCACTAGGAATAGGAAGTGTAGTTGTCGGTCCCTTAAAACATGCATCACTATTTTCTAGCAATTTCCAAACTTCTGGAGATATATAAGAACTCCCGCCATTAATCTTCCACCATTCAGAGCCAGCATCGCATGGTACTAGCTCTATTCCTGTATTACATGCTCTTAAAACGTTTATCATTGAGGCAACTAGCTCGGGTCCTGTCCCATCACCTCTAATAATTGCTGCAGTTTTTTTTGTCAAGTCGAATCAACTTATAAAATTCTATATTTATCTATTTGGAAATGAATTGCAATCTTACAACCATATTATTAGTAAAAGGTGGGAACTTTGATAGGTCATTCACTCTTGTAAATTCTCCCTTCTCTGAGAAGTAAGAATAAATAATATTATATTTATTTAATTGGATGATTTGGCTTTTTGGAGTCCCAGTTGAATTATCTATTACGTTGATTGTTTTGGAATTATTAGAATAAATTTTCAGAAAATCGGCAACAGTCAACCTGATGGGTCTTATATATTCTATATGTACTTTACTTCCTGCCTCATCTACATGGATTATATGCAGGCATTCTTTACCCTTTACTAGATACTTGCCCATCCCAGCAGGCATAATCTTTTCTTTTCCATCGACAATTATCTGAATAGTAGGATATAGATTGAATGTGTCTACATTATGTGCTTTAAGACATATTCTGGTTGGTTGAGGAGGAGGAGCGAAATGCGGTATTATAACCAAGGCTAACAACAGAGAGGCTCCCATTGCAATTGGGGCTAACAATATTTCCTTCTTCCCAAGCCTTTTTGGAACCTTCTCTTCCTTTACCTTCCGTTTTGGCATCTAAGATTATCTGCAGATCAACATGTAGACGCATTATTATTGCTTTTTGATTCTTAAACTTTTGGCGACGGATTTACTTTAGTACTCGGGCCATCTTTTTTATATTCAACACACAGTATATTGATATAAAACTATAGATAAATGGGACTAGTTGTTAGCGATCAATACCGATGGTGCAAGCCGTGGCAATCCCGGGCTATCCGGGATTGGAGTCGTAATAAAAAGAGACGGCCATATAATAACAGAATACAAAGAATTCATCGGCCAGAGAACTAACAATCAGGCAGAGTACAGCGCTTTAAAAAAAGCCCTAGAAATTGCTTCAGCTATTGACAAGTATGCTACAGTCTTCTCAGACAGTGAACTCGTAATTAATCAGAGAAACAACAAGATGAAAGTGAGAAACAAACAGCTAAAAATTATCTGTAGAGAGATTTCAAAGCTGGAGAGCCATTTCAACAGTATTGTATATAGGCATGTTCCTCGCGAGAAAAATACAGAAGCAGATATTTTAGCAAATAAAGCAATCGACGAATATCTTAAATATAAAAACCCAAAGGTATAGTCTTGTGGCAGCGGTGAAGATTCAGAGTTAATCCTGATTTGTTAATAACAATGTGAGGAAAAGGCATTTGACTGAGCTGCCAATTATGTCACATTTATTATAATACCGGGCTCAGTCTCAAAAAACAATCTAATCAAAATATCCTTATTCACAGTAAGGAATGTCGATGATTTTAAGATCTTCAGCAGCCTCTACATTTTCGTGTATTGCATGTGCCTCATTTAGCAAGTTACGAATATCCTCATATCTTGCGCTAAAATGGGTAAGTAATAGTTTCTTAACAGAAGATTTTTTTGCTAGCAATGCAGCTTCAGTTGCAGTGGAATGACAATATTCCAAAGCTTTTTGATACTTGTCATGGCTATATGTTGATTCAAAAATAAGCAAGTCACAGTTTTTGAAAAAGTCCTGCAGTTTGGTAGTAGGTCTTGTATCTCCAGATATTCCAACTTTTCTTCCACTTCTAGATGGCCCGACTATGTTACTTGATTTGATTATATTTCCATTAAAAAATACATCCTCCCCATATTGCAACTTGTGATACAGATGTCCTTCAGGTATTCCCAAACGTTTTGCTTCTACTACGTTAAATATTCCTGGCCTATCATATTCTGAAACACGGTAAGCATACGAGGGAATTAGATGTTCTGCTTTGCAACATGCAACTTCATAATCCTTCTCTACTACGATAACACCTTCGTTATCTATTGTATGCATATTGACTTCAAAAATTAAACCGAAATTTATTATGCGCATATTTTCTTTTATGAATTCCCACAATTTCGGATGTCCATAGATATCGACGGCCTTTTCTCGTCCTTGAAGCGACATTGTCTGTAAAAGTCCAAGCAAACCCAAACAGTGATCAGCGTGGATATGAGTTATGAATATCTTCATTTTTTTGTTCATCCCAAGTCGTGCTTTAATGAAATTTCTCTGCATTCCCTCACCTGTATCAAAAATCAACAATTCATTTCCTCTGGTTAATGCAACAGAGGATAAGCCACGTTCTGTTGTAGGAGTTGCAGCAGAAGTTCCCAAGAATATTAATTTCATGTTTACCATACATTATATCATCCTGAATTCTGATTTTAAATAACTAATGATATAGTAGATTCTTCCTTTCATCTTCTTCATGGTATGCAATTACTCATCCCATTCCTATATGAAATGTTTTTTTATGCATTCAAAGTTTACTGCGATCGAATTAGTTGACATTAAGTATTCATCATATAACTTAAATTTTCAGATATATCCTGGCTCAAATCCACTTTGGAAAACTCGCTTGGAATCGAATTCGTCGTAATTATATCTTGTACTCCTGCCGATCTAATTTTTTCTTTGGCATTGTTTAGTAGCAATCCGTGTGTGCATATCGCATAAATCTGACCAGACTTGTTCTTCTTTAAAAGCTCGCATGCTTTGATTACGCTCATACCGCTGCTTATCATATCATCAATAATTAATACATCCCTGCCGTTAAGCCCGGAATCCAAGATACCGTTAGTAATAGATATTTGCCCAGTATTTCTGTCACGATATTTTTTTAGAGGGATCATTTCTGTGTCCAATATACTTGCGAATTGTTCTGCTCTTTTGATTCCTCCGATATCAGGAGATATTACTAATGGTTTATCAAGTTTCATTTTGTCTATAACATAGGTTGCTAAACTTGGGATTGCAGAAATATTTTTTGTATTGACTTTAAAATGTGATATCGTATCTATGTTATGAATATCTACTGTTACTATCATATTCGTTCCCAAGTATTCTAACAGATTCGCTATTAATTTTATACTTACAACCTCTCCATCCAAAAAGGATTTGTCTTGTCTAGAATAGGCCATATATGGAATGACAGTACAAACAATTGCCGCTCCATCGTCCTTACATTTTTTAATCATCATTAACATTTGCAATATATGCCGGTCTGTCGGAGGATAAGTCGATTGAACAATTACGCAGTTTCTTCCATTAACGTTTGTTAGTCTTACCTTGCTTTCGCCATCAGTGAATATATTGACCTCTGCAGGTATCAATTCTGCCTTTAGTCTGCTTGCGATCCTATTTGCAAGATCAGAAGAGGCAGGTCCTGCTATTATTGACAATTCTTTATTCAATATCCGATCTAAATCTTGAAATGACATCAATCTTAAAAACGTTATAATTAGCAGAAAGGACTTGATCAGAGCGTTGCGGACAAACATACATACCTATTCTCAAAGTGTCAAAGAAGCGTTTAACAGGCTAGCACTAGGAACTCTACTGGGTACTAGATGAAATTATGAAAAACTTATTACACTACATTATTTGAATTACAGATTGCAACTAATGATTATGAGGACTACTATACATGGCCTCGTATTTGAAAATTTCATCTAATGTAATGGGAAATGGCTTTCTACCACTTATCTTAAATCGTGTTGAATTTCCTTTGGTTTCGACTACTTGTACATAACCCAGTTTGCGAAATATTGCAAGGGATATTTTACCTCGCTGTCTATTATTGCCACAGGCTACTCGATCCTTATCCTGTAGGTCTTGTAATATAAATGTCCCATCCTTACTTTCACCGACAACAAGAGTGACTGCGCGCCATAGCCTAGAAATAAAAGAATTCGATTCATTCAGTGATCCCATGTATATGGTTCGAGGTTTTTCGACAGTCATTTCTGTAATTAACTGTGCTGCAAAACTCATTTTATCTGTCTTTTTGAAAAAAATCCTGTATGTACTTTGGTTTTTAAACTTTCTATTTTCGGTATTGTCAAACCAGTAAATATAGCCTTCGGGCTCTGGCATGTAAGGCTGGATTATACTATCCTTTTCAATAATATCGGCCGGCGAATTTATTAATTCTTGCGCTAACTCCAATTTGTCAAAGTTAACAGTATACTTTTTTTTCCGTTGCGATTCTAGCGACATAATTATCCCCTCATCAATAAGAGATGTCATAGCTGATTCTAGATTAGAATCATAATGGCTGCCAGCTAGTTGCCTTAACTGCTCACCTAGTAAAGCGTTATGAACTCCACTTCCTATGAGCTGCTCCAATATCCATTTTCGCCATCCTAGAATTGATATCAATATATCGAAAATGAAACCCAATAATAGATACACCTATCCTATATAAATGCAGTTGTTATTAGATGATAGTATTGGCTAGAGTGTATATGATCTGGCAAATTTGATATATATTTGTCTTATTTAGCAAATGAAGTTGTGAATACATATACTATAAAGGGAAGAGCTCACTGAACAAGACTCAATTAATACAAGTGGGAGACTGCTAGAGACTAATTTGGAAATCATTTGGCAAGGATCAGATTTTTCGTTGCGAATCAAGACGTTGATCGCTATACAAATAGGGGTAACTGAAAACCATAGATGTCCCTCTTCCACGCCTCCAGACAGTTTTGTCAAAACAGTAGGCTATGACATAGACAAGAAAACAACCAAAAAACAGGTAAAGTACCAAACAGTGGATGTACACCCTTGGGTTTGATTCTGAAATTAGCTAGAGGCTTAAGATGAATACGCTGGCTGGCTGTTGATAACACAGATATCGATGATGACAAAAAAAGAATGATATTCATAGAACATAGGATTTTGCCATAATAATAACCAGATAGATAAATACAATAACATTCGAATTAATTGATGTAATGATCATATTTTGACTATCGCAGCCACATTATTAGTAGTAACTTTTTCTAGTTCATTTTTGACAGCTTTCGAAACGCTTTCTGGAGAAGTTAAACTCGAGAAATCCACTATTTTCATATCGTCAAGTAGATGTATTTGAGGAGCCAGATCTTGGGATTTTGATATTTTCTGATCAAAACCATTCAGCAAATCATCAATCTTGCATGACACTAGCTCCGGACTGCCAATGAATACTAACGCGTTATCAATCGATAATCTGATACGTCCATACTTGTCAAGTACTACAACTGATTTTCTTTTTCTTGATTTAAAAAACCAGTTTTTTTTCTCTGTTTCACATCCAAAAATATAATACTTTTTCATACGAAAAATATGATCAACTCCTTTATTGGTTCCAAATAATTCAGCTGCTATTATTTTTGCTTTGGAGTCATCAATTTCTTCAGTATTCTTTGTACCAATATCAAGGGCGATGTTTCCTATTGCTGTTGCACGCAGTAATGATCTTTCGCTGAGATATTCCGACTGTACTGTGATAGAGTCAGATGATGCACCACTAGCAATTGCTCTGTCTTTTGCTTCCTCCATTAATGCAGAAACATCACTCGTTGCCGGTTTATCGACTGTTTTTTCGCATTCCTCACGTATCATTGCTGCAGATACACCTATCGAAGATATAACTTCCGCATTCTCTGCAACTTTGTAATGTATGTTCAATTTTCTTGCTAGGTAAGGAACCAATGCTGATGCGCCACCTCCGCCTCCAATAAATACTAGACTATCTTTCCTGAGTTTATAATCCTTGATCATAGGCTCTATAATATCAAGTATTTTTCTGGTAGAAATTTCCAAAATGGTTTCTGCGGTTTCTTCTAACGAACTTCCTAACCTTTTAGCTAGAATTGATAGAGCAATCTTTGCTGATTCCTCGTTTGCTCGAGCATAATCCATAACAGGAACCAATGCTAAGGCGTTTGCTGCACAAGTATTTGTAATTGCGAATCTTTTTCCGCCGCTGCTCTCTATACCAATATAATCTATTGGATCCCCAGGCTTTGGAGCAATTGTAATAATTTGTCCATTTTCTAATTCGTCGGGATTTGCGAAACATGAATAAGCAAGTCCTGCAATATGAGCAGATCGTGGACCTACATCAGTTATTTTTTTCCCGGACCATCTCACCAACGAGCCACCGGCTACTCCTGCTACCCTAACATCCAATGATCTTATGCAAGTTGGATGTTGCATTATAGTTACGTATCTAATCTCGGGCTTTCCATCCTTGATAATACAAACATTTGTAGATGTCCCGCCTACCTCTATAAACACGCCGGCTAATACATGCAGATGAAGTAAGGCACCAGCAACGCTTGCAGCTGGACCTGAAAGGACGGTCAAAATTGGCTTGTCTTGGAATGTCTTCAGGTCTGTAATACCGCCATCACCTTTCATTATCATAATGGGGGCAGCAATTTTCCTATTACGTACAGCAGAGCTTACAAAGTTGGAAGTGCCTATTGCTTTGGGTAAAATGCTTGCATTAATAGCTGCGGTTAATGTACGGATTTCAAGACCATAGATACCTGTTAATTCATTGCCAGCAGTAGTCGGAATATCAGATTTTTTAACAACAAAATTTTCGTTACTTGGATCGTCCACTCCGTATGCTTCACTTACTACAAGGGCTTGAGCTCCCTCTTTCTTGAGTTCAGAAATCGTTAATGCAATTTCGCTATCTTCAAGGTATTTCGAAGTATCTAAAAACCTGTAGCAGGTTCTGAGATACTTGTTCGGGGCTAGCTTCACATCTCTAATATTTGTCCGTTTGATTATGCTAGACTTTTCTAATGCTACGCCCATTCCAATAATTCCTACTTTTGCAGTATCCCCTTCGAGTAACGCATTTACTGCCTGAGTCGAACTATGCGATATTAATTCAACATTGGAACCTTCAATAGCATATTTTTGCATGAGTGTTGTTAAAGCATTTACAATACCAGTAGAGACACCTTCGCTTGATGAATGAGTTGTCGGTATGGTAATTTTGCCAATAATTTTATTTTGTGTCACGTCTAATGCAATAGCCTTAGTAAATGTACCTCCAACATCAATTCCTATTCTTATTCTCCTGCTCATCGCAAAAACCGTTAGGTTATAGAATTAGTGGGTCAGATTATTTAAATTGTCCAATATATTTTAATAGCTAGATATACGCGACAAGAGAATTGTGGATCTAAAAAGTTAGATCGACCTCAGTAACATATTCTTTTATACCCATAGCATGAATAATCTTCTCGAAATGCCGTTTTTCAGCTGACACAAGAACTAGCAAGTTAGCCCTACCATTTTTTTTTAACATTCTATTGGAAATCAAGAATTTCTTGACCTCCACTGCCACAGACCTAGAAGGGTCGACAAAATTTATTGTAGGCATCAATGCAGTTAAATAATTTTTTACAAAAGGAAGGTGACTACTCGAC